>JAZOBJ010000001.1:0-54992 GCA_045595895.1 Candidatus Scybalousia sp.
ATTTAACTAATAAAAGAATACTATTAGTAGATGATAATAAAATAAATCTAAAAGTAGCTGAAACTGTTTTAAAAGCATACAATCCAACTGTTGAAACAACAGGTAGTGGTCAAGAATGTTTAGATGTATTAAATACTAAAACATATGACTTAATCTTAATGGATGATATGATGCCAGAAATGACTGGTACTCAAACTATGAAACAGTTAAGACAAAATCCTGAGTTTAAAATCCCTATCGTAGTATTAACTGCTAATGCTATAGTAGGAGCTAGAGAAAACTATCTTAAAGAAGGTTTTGATGATTATTTATCTAAACCAATTAATAAACAAGAGTTGGTTAGAGTTTTAAAAACATTTATTAAACTAGATGATAATACTGGTGTTGAAAAAATTCCTACTGTAACTGAAACTCAACCAGTTGAAACTTTAGAAACATTAGAAGTAGAAGAAACAGTTAAAAACCATACTAAAGAATACTTAGTATCAAATGGAATTGATGTTGATGCTGGATTAAAATTCTTAGGTGATATGGAAATGTATGATGATACTATGAGAGAGTTTATGGAAGCTATCAATGATAGAATCTCTAAACTAACTACATATAAAAATACATTAGACATGGCTAACTATGCTATTGAAGCTCATGCTTTAAAAAGTGATTCTAAATACTTAGGATTTACTAAATTAATAGACCTAGCATTAAATCATGAATTAAAAGCCAAAGAAAATGATAGTCAGTATGTAACCGACAACTTCGATAGCTTAATGAGTGAAGTAAATAACGTTTTATCGGTAATTAAAAATTACATGTAAAGAGTATTGGAAAATACTCTTTTTGTGTTAATAATTATTATTTATGAACTCATATAGTATTAATATACCTTTTTTTATTAAAAAATATTTAAAAGTCTTTTTATTTCATGGTAAATTATGTATAATTATTATGGGAGGGTTAATATGAAGAAACATAATATTTTAAAAGTAATTTTATGTAGTATAGCTGTTGTTGTACTATGTACTTGGATTTTTCCAAAAATTGATTTTCAATATTCATTAGTTGAAGCAGAAAGGAGTCAATTGGGTATTTTTGATGTAGCTCTTTATACATCACAAGTATTATTTCCATATTTTGCATATGTATTATTTTATGTACTTGCTGTAGGGATATTCTATGGTGTTGCTCATAAAATTCCGGCTTATAGACAGTTATTGGATAAAATAGTTGTAGGTTTTAGAGGAAAAGAAAAAGTATTTTTAGCAGTAGTAATGGCATTAGTTGCAGTTATTGTATCTGTTACTGGTTTATCACTTGGAATGTTATTTGTATTTCCATTTATAATTTCAGTAGTATTGTTAATGGGATACAATAAACTTGTTGCTGCAAGTGTTACAGTTGTTTCTACAGCTGTAGGATTAATTGGTGTTACTTTAGGATCTAGTGCTACTTATTATTTGAATTATTTTCTTGGTACAGATGTATTTAATGAAATTATAACCAAAGTATTACTTTTAGTAATTGGATTAATTTTATTAATTTATAATGTAATACTTTATGCTAGTAAAACTAAAAATGGCATCGATAAAGTAGTTGAATTAGTTCCGGATACTAAAGATGAAAAAGTAAAAGAAACTAAAAAAACAGTTAAAGAAGTAGTTAAAGTAGAAAATAAAACTGTTACTAAGAAGAAAGAAGATTCTAAAGTTAAGGAAAGTAAAAAAGTTAGTAAGAGTACTAGTACTAAAAAATCTACTAAGAAAGCTTCTAAGACAAAGGCATATGATTTATGGACTAAAGTAGATGAAGAAATAGTAGTTAAACCAACTAAAAAAGCTAATATTTGGCCTTTAGTAATTATCTTTGATTTAGTATTAGTTATTTTAGGAATTAGTAGTTTTGATTGGTCTGGTGTAGCTAATGTTAATTGGTTTACTGAGGCATTATCTGCAGTTAATGATTACAAAATAGCAGATTTTCCAATATTTGCTAAATTATTAGGTAATGTTAATGCTTTTGGTTCATGGTCAACTAGTGTTGAAATGCCAATGTTATTAGTACTTGCTTCAGGATTATTAGCATTTGTATATGGTGTTAAATTTGATGATTTCTTAGAGGGTGTTATTGAAGGAGTTAAGAAAGCTCTTAAACCAGCTATATATATGTTCATTACTTATTTAGTTGTAATTATTGCACTTAACAATCCATTCCAATTACATTTTGCTAAGTTCTTCCTTGGTTTATCAGATGGTCTTAATGTAATTACAATGACTGTTGTTGCTATGATTTCTAGTGTATTTAATATTGAAATAAGTTATGTTGCTCAAAGTACTTTACCTTATGTTACTAGCATAGTTACTGATAGTTCATTATATCCATTAATTAGTATTATTTTTCAATCAGTTTATGGATTAATGATGTTGGTAGCTCCAACAAGTGTAATCTTACTTGGAACATTAACATATTTAGATATTTCTTATACTCAATGGCTAAAATATATTTGGAAATTATTTTTACAATTATTATTAGTTTTAGTTGTTATATTCTTGATTTTATTTTTAATATAATAATTAGTTTTAAAAGTTCACTTGGTAAAGTGGACTTTTTTGTTTAGAAAAATTCTAAATATCTCATAATGTTCATAGACTGAGATAGGAGGAATTTTTTATGTTTTCTAGATTTAGTGAAGATGCACAAAAAGTATTAATGATTTCAAAAAAAGAAATGCAGGAATTAAAACACCCTTATGTTGGTAGTGAACATTTATTCCTTTCATTATTAAAGATTGATAATGATTCTAGTAAAAAATTGAATGAGTTTGGTATTACTTATGATAAGTTTAAAGATAAATTAATTGAATTAGTTGGGATTGGAAATGAGAATAATCCTTGGTTTTTATATACACCTTTATTGAAAAGAGTTTTAGAAACAGCTTTACTTATTAGTAAAGAATCTTCTTTAAATGAAGTTACTACTGAGCATTTGTTGTTTGCTATATTAGAGGAAGGTGAAGGTGTAGCGGTTAGAGTTTTAAATAAATTAGCTATTGATATTAGTGAATTACAGGATTATTTTTCAACTAAGTTGAGTAATAAGAAAAAGAATGGCAAGAAGAAGTTAATGATTGAAGAATTTGGTATTGATTTAACTAAGAGAGCCTTAGCTAATGAACTTGATCCTGTTGTTGGTAGAGAAAATGAACTTAAGAGAATGATGGAGATATTATGCCGTAGAACTAAGAATAATCCTTTATTAATTGGTGATGCTGGTGTAGGTAAAACAGCCCTTGTTGAAGAGTTGGCTAGATTAATAGTATTAGATAAGGTTCCAGATAAATTGCGTAATAAACGCATTATTTCAGTGTCTATTGCCTCATTAGTATCTGGTACTAAGTATCGTGGTGAATTTGAAGAAAGAGTTACTAAGATGTTAAAAGAAATAGAATCTAGTGATGATATTTTACTTTTTATAGATGAAATTCATACACTTATGGGTGCGGGTGGTGCTGAAGGTGCGATAGATGCAGCTAATATTTTTAAACCAGCACTTGCTCGTGGAAAGATTAGATTAATTGGTGCAACTACTACTGAAGAATATAAACAAACAATAGAAAAAGATAGAGCTATGGATAGAAGATTTCAAACTATTTTTGTATATGAACCAGATAATCTTCAAGTTTATAATATTTTAAGTAGTTTGAGACCTATTTATGAAACATATCATGGCGTTAAAATTGGTGATACTGAGTTGAGGCTTATTATTGAACTTTCTAATAAATATGTATATGATAGAAAACAACCAGATAAAGCTATTGATGTATTAGATGAGGTATGTTCTAAGGTTTCATTAATAGGTCATAAATATAATAATAAGTTGGATTTATATAAAGAGGAATTATCACGCATAAGTGAGATTAAAAAAGAATATTTACTTAAACAAGATTTTGAAAATGCAACACTGATTAAGAAACAGGAAAAAGAGTTATTAACTAAGATAAATAATTTAGAACTTAAAAAGAATAATAAAAAGTTTTTAAAGACTATTCAATGTAATGATATAGCTTTGGTTATTTCTGATAAAACTAAGATTCCTGTTTATGAAATTAATGGAACTAGTAGTAAATATATGAAAGACTTGGAAAAAAGTTTAAGAAAACAAATTATAGGTCAGGATGAAGCTATTTTAGAATTAATTAAGGCAACTAAAAGAATGAAGTTTGGATATAAAGATAGTAATAAACCGTATTCTTATTTATTTGTTGGTCCTACTGGTGTTGGTAAGACTAAACTAGCTTTAGAATATGCAAATTATTTGTTTGGTAAGGATAAATTAATACGTTTTGATATGAGTGAATATCGTGATAGTACTTCTGTTACTAAGATTATTGGTTCTAGTCCTGGTTATATAGGATATGATGATGGTAAAAATAAACTTGAGGAAATTAGGAAAAATCCTCATGCCGTTATTTTGCTTGATGAAATAGAAAAAGCTCATCCATCGGTTATGAATTTATTCTTGCAGATTTTAGATGAAGGTAAGATTACTGATAATAAGGGTAATGTTATTCATTTTAATCATCATATTATTATCATGACTTCTAATGTTGGTTTTAATAAAGAGAGCGTTGGTTTTATTGAAGAGGTTGGTCGTGATGACAGTAAATTGAAAGAAGTGTTATCACTAGAATTACTTAATCGCATTCAAAAAGTTATATATTTTAGAAAACTTAATGCTGGTGATGTAAAGAGTATTATTAAAAATAAGATTGATTTGGTTAAGAAAAAATTTAAAGAAAGAAATATTATGGTTCACATTAGTGATAATGTGATTCGTGATATGATTGATGCTACCAGATATTTGGAATTTGGTGCTAGAAAAGTTGATCAAGTTATTGAAGATAAAATAGATGATTACGTTATTGATAATATTTTAGATGGCAAAACTGATATTTATGTTAATAGTAATTAGAAAACTATTGTAAGAGAATGTTAGTTTAAAATTAGCTTAAATTATAATTGCAGTTTTTATTTAAATTAGTTATAATAATATTGGATATTTTTAAATAATATTTAGATTATCCTACTTATAATTTTGAAGTATAATGATATAAAGGTTAGGGAGTGATTATATGGTTATTATTTGTTTAGTAGTAATGATGTGTTTAGGATTTTTTATGTATTTCATGCCTACAAAAGCAGTTAAAAAAGAGGATGTTAATAATGCTGAAATGATAAAGAAGTCTAAAAGAAATGGAATTATACTTGCGTTTATTAGCTTAGTAGCAATTTTAGTAATGTTGTTTTTATAGTAGTAAATTTATGAGTGAACTAAGAACTTAGTTGCATTATTGTTAACTAAGTTTTTGTTTTGTTTAAATGGTTTTCAGTAGTGTTTTTTCGTGTTATAATGGTTTTATGTATGGATGTTTATACATTTATTAAATATAATTAAGTAGGTGATTTTATGAAATTATATAATACATTAACTAGACAAGTAGAAGATTTTATACCTCATGAAGATGGTGTAGTACGTATGTATACATGTGGTCCTACTGTATACCATTTTGCACATATTGGAAATCTTCGTACTTATATTTTTGAAGATGTTTTGGAAAAAGGATTAAGATATTTAGGTTACGAAGTTAAAAGAGTTATGAATATTACAGATGTTGGTCATTTAACTAGTGATGCTGATACTGGTGAAGATAAGATGGCTAAGGGTGCAGCCCGTGAAGGGAAAACAGTTTATGAAATAGCTGATTTTTATACTAATTCTTTTTTTAACGATGCTGATAAGTTAAATATAAGGAAACCTAGTATTATTGAACCTGCTAGTCATCATATTGATACTTATATTGAAATGATTATAAAAATGTTAAATGATGGTTATGCTTATATTTCAAATGGGAATGTATATTTTGATGTTAGTAAAGCTAAAGATTATTATCAATTATCTGGTAAGAATCCGGAGGATTTGATGATTGGTGTTCGTGATACTGTTGAAGAAGATACTTCTAAACGTAATCAAGCAGATTTTGTGTTATGGTTTACAGATAGTAAGTTTAAAGATCAAGATATGAAGTGGAATTCACCTTGGGGATATGGTTATCCAGGATGGCATATTGAATGTAGTGGTATAAGTAGTAAATACTTAGGTGAATATTTAGATATCCATTGTGGTGGTGTAGATAATATTTTTCCACATCATACTAATGAGATTGCTCAAAGTGAAGCTTACTTTGGACATAAATGGTGTAATTATTGGGTGCATGGTGAACATTTAAATGATCAATCTGGTAAGATGAGTAAATCTAAAGGTGAGTTTTTAACAGTTTCATTACTTGAAGAAAAAGGGTATGATCCACTTAGTTATAGATATTTTTGTTTAGGTAGTCATTATCGTAAAGTATTGGTTTTCTCTTGGGAATCTTTAGAACAGGCGGAAACTGCTTATAAAAAATTAAAACAAAGAATTAGTAAACTTGATAGAACTCCAGATTTACATGAGGCGAAAATAGATTTTTATCAAGATAAATTTAAAGAGGCTATTTCTAATGATTTAAATACTTCTAGTATGTTAACTCTTGTTTATGATGTATTAAAAGATGATGAACTTACTGATTTTACTAAGTTATATTTAATTGAAGATTTTGATAAAGTATTATCACTTGATTTAATTGAAGAAGAAAAAACTGTTGATAGTGAATTAGAATCTTATATTCTTGCTAAGATAGAAGAAAGAAATCAAGCCAAGAAAGATAAAAATTATTCGTTAGCTGATTCTATTCGTGACGAGTTGTTAGAAAAAAATATTCGTTTAATAGATTCTAGAGAGGGAACTACTTACGAAATATTATAGGAGGATATAATGGGTTATGGATTTTATGATGCTATAGGATATTTGTTTATTATTATAGCTGCTGTTATTACATTGGTGGCTCAAGTATTTGTAAATAGTCGTTATAATAAATATAAAAACATTAAATCTAATAAAGGTTTAACTGGTCAGGAGGTTGCACGTCTTATTCTTGATAAACATGGACTTACTGATATTTATGTTACTGAAGTAAATGGTGTTTTAAGTGATCATTATGATCCGAATAGAAAAGTTGTTAGATTATCTCATGATATATTTCATAGTGATAGCATTTCAGCAATTTCAGTTGCAGCACATGAAGTTGGGCATGCTATTCAAGATAAAGAAAATTATTCGATGATTAAAATACGTGGTGCGATATTTCCTTTAGTATCTTTTGCTTCTAAATTTGGTTATATTGCGTTAATGATCGGATTTGTTTTTGGATTTTTAGAACTTGCTTGGGTTGGAATTGGACTTCTTCTAATGATTTTATTATTTCAACTTATTACTTTACCAGTTGAATTTGATGCTTCTAAAAGAGCTATTGTTTTTTTGGAAGCAGAGGAAATTCTTGATTCTAGTGAATTAGGTGGTAGCAAAGATATGTTAAAAGCTGCTGCTATGACTTATGTTGCAGGTGTAGCTGCTACTATTCTTGAAATATTAAGATTTGTACTTATAATTATAGGAAGAGATAATGATAGATAGTTATCTTTTTCTTTTTGTGTTATACTTTAGGTGGTGATTTTATGAATGTTTTAGAAATAAATGTTTTGGTACTTGCTTATTTAGGTGATACTATTTATGAAAACTATGTAAGAAGATTTTTAATTAATAAAGGAATTGGAAATGTTAACGATTTGCAAACTGAATCAATAAATTATGTTAGCGCTAGAGCTCAAGCAAAGTTTTTAACAGAATTTGTGGAAAAAGATTTTTTTACTGAAGAAGAACTTTGTGTAATTAAAAGAGCAAGAAATTATAAGAGTAATTCTCATCCTAAGAACTGTGATATTATTACTTATAAACATGCGACAGGATTAGAGGCTCTAATTGGTTATTTGGAATTACTTGTGAGGCGAGATAGAATATCTGAAATAATGAAAAATATATTAGGTGGTGAGTAGAATGTTAGTATATGGAAGAAATGTAGCAGAAGAATATTTGAAAAAAAATGAAAAAGTACGAAAAATATATTTACAGGAAGGATTTAAGGATGAAAATTTAATTTCTCTTATAGCAAAATCAAAAATTGAGCCTAAAATCTTACCTAAATTTGAATTAGAGCGACTTGCAAACGGAAATCATCAAGGTATAATCTTAGATGTCGTGGATTTTAGTTATGCAGATTATCATGACTTTATTGATGATAGTGAAGCTTTTGTAGTTATTTTAGATCATCTAGAAGATCCTCATAATTTAGGGGCAATTATACGTACTAGTGAAGCTGCTGGGGTATCTGGTATTATTATCCCTAAAGATAGGGGTGTAACAGTTAATAGTACAGTTATTAAAACTAGTACAGGTGCAATTGATAATATTCCGGTATCGATGGTTACTAATTTGAAACACACTATTGATGATTTAAAGAAAAATGGTTTTTGGGTAGTTGGTACTGCACTTGAAAATAGTACTGATTATCGTGAAATAGATTATTCTGGTAAAATAGCTTTAGTTATTGGTAATGAGGGTAGTGGTATGTCTAGAATGATGTTTGAATCATGTGATTTTATAGCTAAGATTCCTATGTATGGCAAAGTAAATAGTTTAAACGCTTCTGTGGCTAGTGGAATTATGATTTACGAGGTGGTTAGACAGAAAAGAAGGTAGATTATGGGAACTTATCGTGATTTGAATGATTATGAACTTATGTACATGGTAGAAGAAAATGATGATGCAAAGGAGTTGCTTTTTGATAAGTATAAACCTATTGTAAAGAAGATGGCTAGTAAGTATAGATTAGAGGCTAGTAAGGTTGGTTTAGAAGTTGAGGATTTAATACAAGAAGGTTATATTGGTTTAATTAGTGCAATAAAAAATTATAATCCTGATGATGATGCTTTATTTTATACTTATGCAGTAATATCTATTAAAAGTAAACTTCTTAATTGTATTAGAATGAGTTCTTGTAAAAAACATTATTGTTTAAATCAGAGTATTTCATTATCTAAACCTATTTCTGTTGATAGTGATTTGATTATTTTAGATTTTATTGAGGATACTAATACGGAAATTCCTGATTTAGTTGTCTATGAAAATCAAATTTCCAGCCTGTTGAAAGATAGTCTTTATAATCTTGAAATTACTGCTGCGGGGATATTAGAGTTAACTATGAATGGTTTTTCTAATGGTGATATAGCTATTTTATTAGGTGTTTCCAATAAGACAGTTTATAATTATTTATTTAAAATTAGGAAAAAGATTCGTAAAAGTTTAGATTTATTTAATTGAAAAAAAGGAAATTAGTGTTATAATTATAATAGGTGATACTATGGGGAGTAAAGTAAACTTATTAGAGCTTAATTTAAAGAGTTTTTCTTTAGAACAAAAAAGACAAGTTTTTTTTATGATGGATCTAATGATGAAACAATTACATGATTCTAATATGATGATTACAGATTTTAATCCTAGTAATATTTATTATCAAGAAGGAATTTTTATGTTTGATAAAGTATCTCCTATTAGTGCTTATTATAGTGATAATAGAGAAAATGCAATTTTAAGAAATGTTTTAGGATTATCTAATTTAGCTTTTTGTACTTATTTACCTGATTATAGATTAGAACAGGGGTTACTTAGTTATGATGTAGTACATCAACGTTTTAATAATTTTGCTTTTTATATGCCCGAACAGGATAGAGCTTATTATAAATCAATTTTGGTTGATAGTATGGAGACTAAGAGATTACCTGATGATAATATTTATTATTCTGATTATGTTTCAAAGCAACATAAAAATAGTGGTAATAGCAATGGACTTGTTTATATAAAATCTACAGATATAGGGAAAGCTTTTGCACAAAGTGATGAAGCGGCATTTGGACACAATTTCTTCTTTATGGCGATGGCTGCATCAGTTTGTGTGGCTTTAGTTGGAGTAGTTGCTTATTTTTCAAGTTATTTAGGTTAAATTTTATTGACTTTAATACCTTTTTGTGTTAATTTATAGATGAACACGAAAAGGTGTTTTTATTTTGATAAAAAAAGGTTAGGTGGGTATATGGCAAAGATAGTTAAAGACACAAGAGAAACAATTGATGTTGAAAAGGAATTAACAAAAATTAAGAGTAATACTAAAGGTGCAAAAAACAAGAAAACAAAAGAAGTAGAAAAGAAGAAAACTACAAAGAAAGATACTAAGAAAAAGACTACTAAAAAAGTTAAAAAACAATCTGGTATAGTTAGATTTTTTAAAGAAGTAAAAAGTGAAGTTTCTAAAGTAAAATGGCCTTCAAAGAAAGATATGGTTAAATATTCTTTAGCAACTATTATTTTCGTTGTATTTTTTGCATTATTCTTCTATGGTATTGATGCAATTATAGCATTATTAAAGGAAGTGATATAAGATGGATAAACAATGGTATGTAGTCAATACTTATTCAGGACATGAAAATAAAGTAAAAGAAAAATTAGAAATGCGTTCTGAAAGTATGGATATGCAGGATTATATCTTTAGAGTAATTGTTCCTGAACAAACTGTAGTAGAAGAAAAAGATGGTGTAACTAAGGAAAAAGTTAAGAAAATGTTTCCTGGTTATATATTAGTAGAGATGGTTATGAGTGATGAAGCTTGGTATGTAGTTCGTAATACTCCTGGTGTAACTGGATTTATTGGATCTAGTGGAAAGGGTGCTAAACCTACACCATTACAACCATATGAAGTTGATAATATTTTAAATAATATGGGTATGAGTAGACTTGATGTTAATAAAGAATTAGAAGTTGGTACTAAAGTTAAGATTATTTCTGGTCCATTCTCAGGTATGTTTGGTACTATTGATGTTGTCGATGCGGCTAATCAAAAAATTATGTTATTAGTTGATTTGTTTGGGCAAGAAACTTCTGTTGAAGTTGGTATGTCTGAGATTGAAATGGCTTAGTATTACAAAATTACAAAGATAAGTGAAAAACAATAAATTAAGTTAAGGAGTTATTTAATATTCTAATATATCCTTTTGAGATGTTTTTTGGATATTTAAAATTACTTCAAGTCAGTATATTAAATATAATTATATGTAATGTGTTGAAGAAGGTTCTTTAGACTGCAATGTTGTTTTAGAATTATCTAAAGGTTTTGTTGAAAATGGTCCAATTGATAAAAAAATATAAAAAAATCTTGATTTTTCAAGAGTTTGATGTTATTATTTAAGGGCTATATTGTTTAAATATAGATTTCGATTAGTGGGAAGCATGCTAATGTCATATGAATGATGAGCGGAATAGCTATTTGAACCACTCACGAAGACAAAATTTATAGGAGGTGTTTTTCGTGGCAAAAGAAGTTGTAAAGAAAATTAAATTACAAATTGCTGCTGGTAAAGCTACACCTGCTCCACCAGTTGGAACAGTTTTAGGACCTGCAGGAATTAACTTACAAGAATTCTGTACAAGATATAATGATGCAACAAGAGATAAAATGGGAGATATTTTACCAGTTGAAATTTCAATTTTTGATGATAGAAGTTTCGATTTCGTAATCAAAACTCCACCAGCTGCTTTCTTAATTATGAAGGCTGCTAATGTTAAGAAAGGTTCTAGTAAAGGTTCTAGCGAAGCAGTTGGATCAATTACTAAAGCTCAACTTAAAGAAATAGCTGAAACGAAATTACCTGATTTAAATGCTTACACAGTTGAAGAAGCAATGAAAATTGTTGAAGGAACTGCTCGTAACATGGGAATCACAATCGTTGAATAATAAATAGTTAATAATTTATTACTATGTGGGAGGATGGGGAATCCGCTTAATCCAAACTTCCAAAAATCCGATTTCGAGATTATCGAATAAACCACATAAGGAGGAATTAAAAGTGAAACAAAGAGGAAAGAAATATGTTGCTGCTTGTGAAAAAGTAGAAAAAAGCAAACTATATTCTAAAGAAGAAGCTGTTAAATTAGCTAAAGAAACTTCTACTAGCAAATTTGACGCTACTGTTGAATTAGCGGTTAGACTTAACTTAGATACTAAAAAAGCTGATCAACAATTAAGAGGAGCAATCGTTTTACCTCATGGTACAGGAAAAACTAAAAAAGTTTTAGTTGTAGCTAGAGGAGAAAACGCTACTAAAGCTAAAGAAGCTGGAGCTGACTATGTTGGTGACGTAGATATGTTAGAAAAAATTGAAAAAGAAAATTGGTTCGATTTTGATGTAATGATTGCTACTCCAGATATGATGCCTTTATTAGGTAAATTAGGTAAGGTATTAGGACCTAAAGGTTTAATGCCAAATCCTAAAACTGGAACTGTTACTACTGATGTAGTTAAAGCAGTTAATGAAGTTAAAGCTGGTCGTGTAGAATATAGAACAGATAGCTTTGGTAATGTTCATGGTATTATTGGTAAAGTATCTTTCACTGAAGAACAATTACTTGAAAACCTTGAAGCATTCATGGCTACAATTCTTAAAGTTAAACCTTCTACAGTAAAAGGTGATTATATTAAGAATATCGCTATTACAACTACTATGGGTCCTGGAATTAAAGTTTTAACAAATTCTTTTGACAAATAGTAATTGGTAATATATAATATTAGTAATTTATTGGTGCCATAGACAGCAGGTATAAAAATAAATCCTGCCGAGGACTTAATTATAAGTTAAAAAGAGTCCTTGGGTAACCGAGGACTTTTTTGTGGCATCCCTAAATTAAAAATTAAGAGGAGGTGTGATGGTGGCAAATGTAAATATTCTTGCTAAGAAACAAGAAATTATCGATGAAGTAAAAGCTAAAGTTGATGAAGCAACTACAGTAGTTCTATTTGATTATCGTGGTCTTACTGATAACGAATCTAAAGAATTAAGAGTTAAACTTCGTGAAGTTGGTGCTGATTACAAAGTATACAAAAATACTTTAATGGCTAGAGCATTCAATGATTTAAATATTGATGTTAACGCTAGCTTAGAAGGTCCAAGTGCTTTTGCTTATGGTAGTGATGCAGTTGCACCAATTAAGGTTTTAACAGATTTTGCTAAAACTCACCCAGCATTAGTTTTAAAAGTAGGGATTGTTGATGGAGAAATTTCTGATAAGAATGCTCTTGCAGAACTTGCTAAGATTCCATCAAGAGAAGGACTACTTACTATGTTAGCTGGTGCATTAATTGGTATACCAAAAGATTTAGCAATCAGCTTAGATTTATATGCTAAACAAAAAGAAGAAAATTAATAATTAAAAAATATAAGGAGGAAAATAAAATGGCTAAATTAACAAAAGAAAGCTTTATCGAAAGCTTAAAAGAAATGAGTCTTTTAGAAATTAAAGAATTAGTAGATGCAATGAAAGAAGAATTTGGAGTAGATCCATCTGCTGTAGCAGTTGCTGCACCAGTTGCTGGTGGTGCTAGCGAAGATGAAGGAAGCGCAACAGTTTCTGTAGTTATCGCTGATGGTGGTGCTGCTAAAGTTAACGTAATCAAAGTAGTTCGTGAAATTACTGGATTAGGTTTAAAAGAATCTAAAGATATCGTTGATACTAATGGTACAGTTAAAGAAAACATTTCTAAAGATGAAGCTAATGAAATCAAAGCTAAGCTTGAAGAAGCTGGAGCTACTGTTGAATTTAAGTAAGATAAATTTAACTAATTAAAAAGGAACTATTAAATAGTTCCTTTTTTCATTTCTTTTGGTGTTTCTTTGTTAGTAGCTTTTCCTTGTAATTTCACTCTATTTTTTTGTGCTATTTTAATCATTTCTATAGATATGGTTCTTAATTTTAGAACTTCTTCTCTTGGTTGATTAAATGTATTTATTATTGCTCTATCACTAGAAATATTTAGTGATTTTAATGCTTTAAGTGTATCATTATTTATTGGATATTTTTGTAATAATTGTTCACGGGTTATTCCGTATCTTTCAATAATTTCTTCATCAGTTAGTTTAGCTATAAAGTGAATTACTGCTATTTCTTCTTTTGTGGTTGGATAGATGTAGCTAAGTTGTTCTCTTGTCATTCCAAAATAATTTTTGAATTCTTCATCTTGCATAGCTGTTATAGTCATCCATACATCTGTTGTTTCCTTAGTAAGTGGATATTTTTTTACTAATGTTTCTATATTAGGTATATTTAATCTTTTTTCTGTTTTTTCGTCTGGCTCACGAGTTATAAGATATCTTGTTTGGTTTTGTTGATCATTTATTTTTACTAAGTGCATTTTTTTTGCGTGTGCTTTCTCTAAGTTAAATCTTAAACATAATGAATTATTTGTTATTATATCTTCTTCAAAATCAACTACTCTTAGAAAAGCTAATTTCTCTTTATAATTTTTTCGATCGCTTTCTAAAACTATTCTTTTGGCGAATTCCAAACTTTGCTCATCACCAAAACCTTGCATCTTAAAAAATTCTACACAGTCTTCTAATTTTTGAATAAAACGACTTTTTATTTCTTCAATATCTAAATTATATCTATTTAGATATTTGTATATTTTTTGTATAAACTTGATGTATCGTTCTTTTTCTTTGGTTGATAAGTTTAAATATGATAGTTCTCCTTGAACAAATTCTTCAATTTCTTGTATATACATAATAATCCCTCTTTTCAAATGGTTGTTATTATAACATATTTTATTTATTTTCGCAATATTTACTAATAAATATTAATAATAAGTAAATATTCTCTATATTTTAAATATAATAAATACTTGAAAATAATTATCTTATGTTGTATTATATAGATACGAAAGGAGAACTAACTATTAAATGTTTATAGTTAGTTCTTTTACTTTTTCTAGGAGGGGTACTTTGGCACAGTATTTTGATAATGTAGATTTAAAAAGTGAAATTAGAAAATTTGATGTAAGGATATTTGATTTAGTTTTAAAATTTAATTCAGATAATGGTGTTTTTAGTAAAGATCATTTAGATTATGCTACAAGATTAATGTTAGAGAATATTAGTTGGGATGAAGTTGATGGTGATATATTAGATGTTGGTTGTGGTTATGGACCGATAGGAATTATTGCTTCTAAATTAACTGGAAATAATGTAACTATGTGTGATGTTAATAAAAGAGCTCTCCATTTAGCTAATATGAATGCTAAAGAAAATGGAGTAGAAGTAAATATTCTTGAAAGTAACTGTTACGAAAATATAGAAGGTATATTTGATACTATTATTACTAATCCGCCTATTAGGGCTGGTAAGAAAATATTATATGAGATATTATTTGGCGCGAAAGACCATTTGACAGATAACGGTAAATTATTTTTAGTTATCCACAAAGACCAAGGCGCTAAATCATTAATAAAAGATTTAGAAAAAACATATAATGTAGAAGTTGTTGAAAAAAATAAAGGTTTTTTTGTGATAAAGTGTAAAATTCGTTGACTTGTTGAAGAAAGTGTGCTAATAATATAAATTGGCAACGTATTATTTTTTAATAAATATGTTCTTTGATTATTATGTATAGGGGTGAATTTATAGTGGCATTTAAGACAATAAAATGTGGTGACCATCGTAAAAGAAGAAGTTTTTCTAGAATTAGAAATACTTACGAACTTAAGGATTTACTAGAAATCCAAACAAAATCATACCAAGACTTTATTACTACTGGTATTAAAGAGGTATTTGAGGACTTATTCCCCGTAGAAAATTTTTCTGGAACTCTATCTCTAGAATTTGGTGATTATCATTTTGATGAACCAAGATTTTCTATAAAAGAATGTAAAGACAGAGAAACAACTTATTCTGCTCCGCTTAAGGTTGAAGTTAGACTTTTTAACCATGAAACTGGAGAAGTAAAAGAACAAGAAATATTCTTAGGTGATATGCCTATTATGACTGATAGTGGTACGTTCATTATTAATGGTGCTGAACGTGTTATCGTAAGCCAATTAGTGCGTTCTCCAAGTGTATATTTTAATCGTGAGATTGATAAAAATGGTAGAGAATTAATCACGTCTCAAATTATACCTACACGTGGTACATGGCTTGAATTTGAAACAGATGCAAGAGATGTATTATATGTAAGGATAGATAGAACTAGAAAAGTAACATTAACTACATTGTTACGTGCTTTTGGTTTGTCTAGCGATGAAGATATTAGGGATATGTTTGGTAAAAATCCATATATTGAAAATACTATCTTAAAAGATTCAACTAAAAATACAGATGAAGCTTTAATTGAAATTTATGAAAAATTAAGACCAGGTGAACCAGCTACTCTTGATTCATCTAAAAACCAAATTATTACTAGATTCTTTGATGAGTTTAGATATGATTTAGCTAAAGTAGGTCGTTATAAATTTAATCGTAAATTAAATGTTATTGATCGTTTATTAAATCAAACATTAGCTGAAGATATTAAAGTAAATGGGGAAGTAATTATCGCTAAAGGTACATTACTTACTAAAGATGTTTTAGATACTTTAAGACCAATGTTAGAAGATGGTTATGGTGTTAGAGAAGCTAAAATTAATGAAGAATTAGATAACTATAAATTAATTCAAGAAATTAAGATTTATAATCCTAATAATAAGAAAGAAAAACTTACTGTTATTGGTAATGATCAAACTCTTGAAGTTAAGAGACTTACTATATCAGATGTATACGCTTCTGTATCATATTATTTATGTTTATTAGAAGGTGTTGGAAACTTTGACGAGATTGACCATTTAGGAAATCGTCGTATTCGTCAAGTTGGTGAACTTTTACAAAACCAATTCAGAATTGGTGTATCTCGTATGGAAAGAGTTATTCGTGAAAGAATGACTACTCAAGAGATGGAAGAAGTAACTCCTAAAACATTAATTAATATTAGACCAGTTACTGCTGCTATGAAAGAGTTTTTTGGTTCAAGTCAATTATCTCAATTTATGGACCAAATTAATCCAATCAGTGAGTTAACAAATAAACGTCGTTTATCTGCTTTAGGACCAGGTGGTTTATCTCGTGATAGAGCTGGTATGGAAGTACGTGACGTTAACCCATCTCACTATGGTAGAATATGTCCTATTGAATCTCCTGAAGGTGCTAACATCGGACTTATTACTTCTTTAGCAAGTTATGCTAAAGTTGATGAATATGGTTTTATTATGACTCCATATCGTAAAGTAGAAAACTGTAAAATTACTGATCAAGTAGATTATTTAACTGCAGATGAGGAAAATGATGTTATTATTTCTCAATCAACTGTTACTACAGATGATGATAATATGATGACTGACAATTTAGTTTCTGCACGTTTTAGAGGAGATACAGTTTTAGTTAAACCTGAACAAGTTGATTATATTGACGTAAGTCCTCAACAAGTTGTTGCAGTTACTACAAGTTGTATTCCGTTCCTAGAACATGATGATGCTACTCGTGCACTAATGGGTGCTAACATGCAACGTCAATCAGTACCACTATTAAAGGCTGAAGCTCCTTTAGTTGGTACAGGTGTAGAATATATAGCTGCTAGGGATAGTGGGGCTGCAATCGTAGCTAAAGCTGATGGTATCGTTGAATACGTTGATGCTAAAACTATCGTTATTAAAAATAAAACTGGTAAAGATACTTATTATCTAGCTAACTTTGAAGAATCTAACCAAGATTCATGCTACCATCATAGACCAATTGTTCATGTTGGTGATAAAGTAGAACGTGGACATGTTATAGCTGATGGTCCAAGTATGGATGAAGGGGAATTAGCATTAGGTAAGAACGTGGTAGTTGCATTTATGACTTTTGATGGATATAACTATGAAGATGCTGTTATCTTAAATGAAAAATTAGTTAGAGATGATGTTTATACTTCAATTCATATTGAAGATTATCAAATGCAATGTCGTGAAACTAAGTTAGGACCTGAAGAAATCACTAGAGATATTCCAAATGTTGGTGATGAAGCTCGTAAAAACTTAGATGAAAATGGTATCGTTATTATTGGTACTGAAGTACATGAAGGAGATATCTTAGTTGGTAAAGTTACACCTAAAGGTATGGCTGAACTTACTTCAGAAGAAAAATTATTACATGCAATCTTTGGAGAAAAAACTCGTGAAGTTAGAGATACTTCTTTACGTGTACCACATGGTGGAGATGGTATCGTTCATGATGTTAAGATTTACTCTAGAAAAGATAATGATGAATTACCTGCTGGTGTAAGTAAAGTAATTCGTGTATATATAGCTCAAAAACGTAAGATTCAAATCGGTGATAAAATGGCTGGACGTCATGGTAACAAGGGTGTTATTTCATTAATTTTACCAAGCGAAGATATGCCATATTTACCAGATGGTACTCCGGTTGATATTATGTTAAATCCACAAGGTGTACCTTCTCGTATGAACCTTGGACAAATCTTAGAATTACACTTAGCTATGGCTGCTAAGAAATTAAATATTCACGTGGCTACTCCAGTATTTGATGGTGCTAAGAACCAAGATATCATTGATATGATGAAGGAAGCTGGAATGGATGAAGATGGTAAGACTGTTCTTTATAATGGTCGTACTGGTGAACCATTCGATAATAGAATTTCTGTTGGTGTAATGTATATGATTAAGCTACACCACATGGTTGATGACAAATTACATGCTCGTTCAACTGGACCTTACTCATTAGTAACACAACAACCACTTGGTGGTAAGGCTCAATTCGGTGGACAAAGATTTGGGGAAATGGAAGTTTGGGCACTTGAAGCTTATGGTGCTGCTCATACATTACAAGAAATTATTACTTACAAATCTGATGATGTACTTGGACGTGTTAAAGTATATGAATCTATCGTTAAAGGTGAAGAAATAGATCAAGCTGGTATGCCAGAATCATTTAGAGTATTAATGAAAGAGTTCCAAGCTCTAGGACTTAATATTTCAGTTATTGATGATGAAGGTAATGAAATCGACTTAAAAGAAATCGAACAAGATGAATATAAAGATGAATTCGTTCAAACTGATGGAATTGATGCACCATTAATTACTGATTCTGAAGGTGATAGTGACTATGAAGATGAAAGTGAATTTGATGATGATGATGATTTTAATCTAGATTTTGATGATGAAGAAATAGAAAAAGATTTAATGGAAGGGGATGAATAAGAATGATAGCAGTAGATAAATTTGAAGCTTTAAAAATTGGTATTGCATCTCCTGAGAAAATTCGTGAATGGAGTTATGGTGAGGTTAAAAAACCTGAAACTATTAACTACCGTACTTTAAGACCAGAGCGTGACGGATTATTCTGTGAAAAAATCTTTGGACCAACTAAAGATTTTGAATGTGCTTGTGGTAAGTATAAAAGAGTTCGTTATAAAAATATCGTATGTGATCGTTGTGGAGTAGAAGTTACTCGTAGTAAGGTTAGACGTGAGAGAATGGGACACATTGAACTTGCGTCTCCTGTATCACATATTTGGTTCTTTAAAGGTGTTCCTAGCCGTATGGGACTTGTTCTTGATATGAGTCCAAGAGACCTTGAAGAAGTATTATATTTCGTAAGTTATGTAGTTATTGATAAAGGACAAACTCCTTTAGAAAATAAACAAACATTATCTGAAAAAGAATACCGTGCTTATTATGAAAAATATGGTAATACTTTCAAAGTAGGTATGGGTGCTGAAGCTATTAAAGAGCTTTTAAAGAATGTTGACATTGAAAAAGAACTTAATGAAATTACTAAAGAATTAGAAGATGCTCAAGGGCAAAAAAGAACTCGTTTATTAAAACGTGTTGACGTGCTTGATGCATTCTATAAATCTGGTAATAGACCTGAGTGGATGATTATGGATTGTATCCCAGTTATTCCACCAGAACTTAGACCAATGATTCAATTAGATGGTGGTAGATTTGCTACATCTGATTTAAATGACTTATATCGTCGTGTTATTAACCGTAACAATCGTTTGAAGAAATTAATTGATTTAGGTGCTCCTAGTATCATTATTCAAAATGAAAAACGTATGTTGCAAGAAGCAGTTGATGCTTTATTCGATAATGGTAGACGTGGTAGAAGTGTTACTGGTGCTGGTAACAGACCTTTAAAATCACTTTCTAGTATGTTAAAGGGTAAACAGGGACGTTTCCGTCAAAACTTATTAGGTAAACGTGTTGACTACTCTGGACGTAGCGTTATCGTTGTTGGACCATCTCTTAAGATGTACCAATGTGGTATTCCTAAAGAAATGGCACTTGAATTATTCAAACCACATGTTATTCATGGATTAGTAAGTAAAGATATTGCTCATAATATCAAAGCTGCTAAGAGATTAATAGAAAACCAAGATCCACTTGTTTGGGATATTGTTGAAGAAGTAATTAAGGAACATCCAGTTTTATTAAACCGTGCGCCTACACTTCATAGACTTGGTATTCAAGCATTCGAACCAGTACTAATTGGTGGTAAAGCAATTCGTTTACATCCACTTGTTTGTACAGCGTTCAATGCCGATTTCGATGGTGACCAAATGGCTGTTCACGTACCTTTATCAGAAGAAGCTAAAGCAGAAGCTAGACTTCTTATGTTAGGTGCTAACAACATCCTACATCCAAAATCAGGAGATCCAATCGTTACTCCATCACAAGATATGGTTTTAGGTAACTACTATATCACTATGGAAAAAGCTGGACTTCCAGATGAAGGAAGAATATTTAGAAATGCTAATGAAGCTTTAATGGCTTATGAAAGAAGAGAAATTACTCTTCATACGAGAATAGTTATTCCAGTTGATTCATTCAAACATAAATTATTTACTGAAGAACAACATGGAAAATACTTAGTTACAACAGTTGGTAAGATTAAATTTAATGAAATTTTACCTGATTCATTCCCATATATTAATGAACCTACAGATGATAATATTCAAAATATTACACCTAATAAATATTTCATTGAAATGGGTAAAAATATAACTGAAGAAGTAGTTAATATGCCTATCGTTAAACCTTTTGCTAAAGGTGTGCTTGAAAAGGTTATCGCACAAATCTTTAAACGTTATAAAACTACTGAAACATCTATCATGCTTGATAAATTAAAAGACTTAGGATTTAAATATTCTACAGTTGCTGGTATTACAGTATCAATGGCTGATGTTGTAAGTAGTGATAAGAAACCTGAAATTGTTGCTGAAGCTCAAAAAGTTGTTGATAATATAAATAAACAATATAAACGTGGTTTAATTACTGATCAAGAAAGATATGAAAAAGTGGTTGAAACATGGAATGGAGCTAAAGATAAAGTTCAATCAGAACTTCAAGAAAAAGCTAATGCTGATTTGAATAACCCAATCTTCATGATGATGCACTCTAAAGCGCGTGGTAATATCTCTAACTTTACTCAAGTTGCAGGTATGCGTGGTTTAATGGCTAAACCAAATGGAGAAAGTGTTGAAATCCCAGTATTATCTTCATTCAAAGAAGGTCTTACAGTATCTGAGTTCTTCTTAAGTACTCACGGTGCTCGTAAAGGTAGTGCCGATACAGCTCTTAAGACTGCAGACTCTGGTTACTTAACTCGTCGTTTAGTTGACGTTAGTCAAGATATAATTGTAAGAGAAGAAGATTGTGGTACTGACGCAGGTGTTGTTGTTCGTGCATTCATTAATGACAAAACTGGTTCAGTTATCGAATCATTAAGAGATAGAATTGTTGGTAGATATACTAACAAGAAAGTAATTAATCCAGAAACAAAAGAAGTTATTTGTGATAAGTTAACATTCGTTACTGAACAATTAGCTGATAAGATTGTTAAAGCTGGTGTTGAAGAAGTAGAAATTCGTACAATCTTAACTTGTGCTTCAAGTCATGGTGTATGTCAAAAATGTTATGGTCGTAACTTAGCTACTGGTAACTTAGTAGAAGTTGGTGAAGCTATTGGTGTTATGGCTGCTCAATCAATTGGTGAACCTGGTACTCAGCTAACCATGAGAACATTCCATACAGGTGGAGTTGCTGGTGGAGAAGATATTACACAAGGTCTTCCTCGTGTACAAGAATTATTCGAAGCTCGTATACCTAAAGGAAAAGCTACTATTGCTGAAATTGATGGTACAGTTACTAAGATTGATGAGGATCATGGTAAATATAGAATTTCTATTAAAAACGATGTTGAAACTAAAGAACATGTTACTAACTATGGATCTAAACTTCGTGTAGAAAAAGGTGACAAAGTAGTTGCTGGTGAAAAACTTACTGAAGGTGCTATTAGCCCTAAAGAATTACTTGCTGTTACTGACCCACTTACTACACAAGAATATATCTTAAAAGAAGTTCAACATACTTATCGTAGTCAAGGTGTTGATATCTCTGATAAGCACGTTGAAGTTATTGCTAGTAAGATGATTAGTAAGATTCGTATCGTTGAAGGTGGTGGAACTAAGTTCTTACCTGGTGCTTTAGTTGATTTATCAGCATTTACTGCTGCTAATAAAGAAGCTATCATTTCTGGTAAAGCTCCAGCTAGTGGTAGACCAGTACTTCTTGGTATTACTAAAGCGTCTCTTGAAACTGAATCATTCTTATCTGCAGCAAGTTTCCAAGAAACTACTCGTATCTTAACAGATGCTGCAATTCGTGGTAAAGTTGACCATTTAGAAGGATTAAAAGAAAATGTTATTATTGGTAAATTAATTCCAGCTGGAACTGGTGCTAAGAAATATAAAAATGTAGATTTCGATTTAGCTAGTCAGTTCGTGGATGAAGAACCACTTGATACATTAGAAGAAGAGTTTATGTAAACTCTTCTTTTTCTTTCTTTTTTAAGAAAATTATCATATAATATAATTATTAGAGGTGGTACTATGTTTCATTTAAATAATAGAGGATGGGGACTTAGTGTATTATTAGCATTTATTGTATTGTTTTTTATTGCAATAATACTAATTAGTATTGGTGCTTCTAATTTAGGAATTGTGTGATTTTTTTGTTGACTTTTACTAGTAGTAGTGATATAGTATAAACATTGATAAATTTAGGTTTTGTTTAGGCAAAACTTATATTTATGGAAGAAAATGACACACCTGGTTATGTGTAAAGAAAGGAGAGATAAAATATGCCTACAATGCAACAATTAGTTAGAAAAAATAGAACTAGTAAAGTAAGAAAGAGTAAATCTCCAGTGTTAGGATTTGGACTTAATACAATCCAAAGAAAAACTACTGAGTTAAATAGCCCACAAAAACGTGGAGTATGTACTCGTGTTGGTACTAAGACACCAAAGAAACCAAACTCAGCTTTAAGAAAGTATGCTCGTGTTCGTTTATCTAATGGAAAAGAAGTAGATACTTATATTCCTGGTGAAGGACATAACTTACAAGAACATAGCGTAGTTTTAATTCGTGGTGGACGTGTTAAGGACTTAATCGGAGTTCGTTATCATGTTATTCGTGGTACTTTAGATACAGCTGGTGTTAAGGATAGAAAACAAGCTCGTAGTAAATACGGTGCTAAAAGACCTAAAAAGTAAAATAATTTAACAAATAATAGAAATCGTGAAGGGAGGATACAAACATGCGTAAAAGACAAGCAGTTAAAAGAGACGTTTTAGCAGATCCTATATACAACTCAAAAGTTGTTACTAAACTAGTTAATCGTATGATGATTGGTGGAAAAAGAGGAAAAGCTCAAACTATTTTATATGATGCTTTTGATATAGTTAAAGAAAAGACTGGTGAAAATCCACTAGATGTTTTCAATAAAGCATTAGAAAATATTAAACCATTACTTGAAGTTAAATCTCGTCGTGTTGGTGGATCTAACTACCAAGTGCCAATCGAAGTTAGTGCTGACAGAAGTCAAGCTTTAGGTCTTCGTTGGTTAGTAAATTATGCAAGATTAAGAGGCGGAAAAGGTATGGCTGAAAACCTTGCTAATGAAATCATTGATGCTTCAAACGGAACTGGAGCAGCAGTTAAAAAACGTGAAGATACCCATAGAATGGCAGAAGCTAATAAAGCATTTGCACACTATCGTTGGTAGGAAAGGAATAATTTATGGCACGTGAAACGTCATTAGAAAAAACAAGAAATTTTGGAATTATGGCACATATCGATGCTGGTAAAACTACCACTACAGAACGTGTATTATTCCATACAAAGAAAATTCATAAAATTGGTGAAACACATGATGGTGCTAGCCAAATGGACTGGATGAAACAAGAACAAGAACGTGGTATTACAATCACTTCTGCAGCTACTACTGCATACTGGAATGGATATCGTATGAATATCATCGATACTCCAGGACACGTAGACTTCACTGTTGAAGTTAGTCGTAGTTTAAGAGTACTTGATGGTGCTGTTGCATTATTAGACTCACAAGCAGGTGTTGAACCTCAAACTGAAACTGTATGGCGTCAGGCTACAGAATTCAGTGTACCTCGTATTATTTTCTCAAACAAAATGGACAAAATGGGTGCTAACTTCGAATATACTCTAGGTACTATTGAATCTAGATTAGGAGTTAATGCTAAACCTATTGAATGGCCAATTGGAGCAGAATCAGAATTCAGAGGTGTTATTGACTTAGTTACTATGAAAGCTTATGAATATGATGGTAACCAAGAAGAAAATACTACTGAAATTGAAATTCCAGCTGACTTAAAAGATATAGCTGAAACTAAACGTAGTGAATTAATTGAAGCTATCGCTGAATTCGATGATGAATTAATGGAAACATACTTAGATGGTGGAGAAGTTACTGTTGAAATGATCAAAAGAGCTATCCGTAAAGGAACTCTTGAAGTTAAATTCTTCCCAGTTATGTGTGGAACTGCTTTAGGAAATAAAGGTATTAAATTATTACTAGATGCAGTTATTGATTACTTACCAGCTCCTACTGATATCGCAAGTATCGAAGGAACTGATTTAGATGGTAACAAAGTTGTTAGACATGCTAACGACAATGAACCATTCTCAGCACTTGCATTTAAAGTTATGACAGATCCATTCGTTGGACGTTTAACATTCTTTAGAGTTTACTCAGGACACTTATCAAGCGGTTCTTATGTACTTAACTCAACTAAAGATGTTAAAGAACGTGTTGGACGTTTATTATTAATGCATGCTAATAACAGAACTGAAATTACAGATGCATATACAGGTGATATCGCTGCTATCGTTGGTTTAAAAAATACAACTACTGGTGATACTCTATGTGATGAAAAGAAACCAGTTATCTTAGAATCTATGGAATTCCCAGAACCAGTTATCGAAGTAGCTGTTGAACCAAAAACAAAAGCTGACCAAGAAAAAATGGGTATAGCTTTACAAAAATTAGCTGAAGAAGATCCAACTTTCAAAGTTCATACTGATCAAGAAACAGGTCAAACTGTTATCGCTGGTATGGGTGAATTACACTTAGACGTTCTTGTTACAAGAATGAAAGATGAATTCCAAGTTGAAGCTAATATTGGTAAACCTCAAGTTGCTTATCGTGAAACATTACGTGGTACTGCTGATTGTGAAGGTAAATACATTAAACAATCTGGTGGTCGTGGACAATATGGTCACGTATGGGTTAAGTTTGAGCCAAATCCTGATAAAGGATATGAATTCGTTGATGCAATCGTTGGTGGTGTTGTTCCTCGTGAATACATTCCAGTTGTTGATAAAGGATTACAAGAAGCTCTACAAACTGGTGTACTTGCTGGATACCCAATGATCGATGTTAAAGCTACTTTATTCGATGGTTCTTACCACGATGTAGACTCTAACGAAATGGCATTTAAGATTGCTGCAAGCTTTGCTTTAAAAGAAGCTAAGAATAAATGTCAACCAGTACTTCTTGAACCAATTATGAAGGTTGAAGTTGTTACACCTGATGAATATTTTGGTAACGTTATGGGAGATTTAACTAGCCGTCGTGGACGTCCACTTGGTCAAGAATCTCAAGGTAATGCTATTAAATTAGGTGCTATGGTACCACTTTCTGAAATGTTCGGATATGCTACTAACTTAAGAAGTAACACTCAAGGACGTGGAAACTTTGTTATGGTATTCGATCACTATGAAGAAGTACCTAGAAATATCGCTGAAGAAATTATTAAAAAAAGCGGTAATTAATATTGGTTAATAACAAGGTTTACTTGTTAGACCTTGTTGTTATAAATATTTTGTCATATTTGATAAAATAGTATCAAAACAGTTGAAAAATGTTCAATTGTTAGATAAAATATATGTTGTAAACAAAAAAAGGAGGAAATTAAAATGGCAAAAGAAAAATTTAATCGTTCTAAACCACATGTTAACGTTGGAACAATCGGACACGTTGACCATGGTAAAACAACAACAACAGCTGCTATTACAAAAGTTTTAGGTGCTGCAGTTGATTTCGCTGATATCGACAAAGCTCCAGAAGAAAGAGAAAGAGGTATTACAATTAATACTGCTCACGTTGAGTATGAAACTGCAAACCGTCACTATGCACACGTTGACTGTCCAGGACATGCTGACTATGTTAAAAACATGATTACTGGTGCAGCTCAAATGGACGGAGCAATCTTAGTTATTGCTGCTACAGACGGACCTATGGCACAAACTCGTGAACATATCTTACTTGCTCGTCAAGTTGGAGTACCAAGAATGGTAGTGTTCTTAAACAAATGTGACATGGTTGATGATGAAGAATTATTAGAATTAGTTGAAATGGAAGTTCGTGATTTATTAAGCGAATATGGATTCGATGGAGACAATACTCCAATCGTACGTGGTTCTGCATTAAAAGCTCTTGAAGGAGATGCTAAATATGTAGAAACTATTCAACAATTAATGAGTGCAGTTGACGAATGGATTCCAACTCCAGAACGTGATACAGACAAACCTTTCTTAATGAGCGTTGAAGATGTATTTACAATTACTGGACGTGGAACAGTTGTTACTGGACGTGTTGAACGTGGAGAATTAAAACTTAACGACGAAGTTGAAATCGTAGGTATTAGAGATACTCAAAAAACAGTTGTTACAGGAATTGAAATGTTCCGTAAACAATTAGACTTCGCTCAAGCAGGAGATAATGCAGGTGTATTATTACGTGGTATTTCTCGTGAACAAGTTGAACGTGGTCAAGTTTTAGCTAAACCAGGATCAGTTACACCACATACTAAGTTCGAAGCTGAAGTTTACGTTCTTAGTAAAGAAGAAGGTGGACGTCATACTCCATTCTTCGCTAACTACCGTCCTCAATTCTATTTCAGAACTACAGACGTTACAGGTGTAATTACACTTCCTGCTGGTGTTGAAATGGTTATGCCAGGTGACAACATTAGCATGAGCGTTGAATTAATTCACCCAATCGCTCTTGAACAAGGTACTAAGTTCTCTATCCGTGAAGGTGGACGTACTGTTGGTGCTGGTTCAGTTAGCAAAATTGTTGCTTAATTAGAATAAGTAATTAAAAACTCTTAGAAATTCTAAGAGTTTTTTTGTGTAGTAAATTTTGAATTTTATGAGTTTTTACTTTTTTTTAAGTAATTATTGTGTTATTCTTATTTATGGAGGTAATATAATATGGATTTAGAATTAAAAATAAATAAGAAGAAAAAATTGCTAAAAATTGCTATTATTTTATTAATTGTTAGTGTAATCGCCAGTATAGTTTCATATGTTGTTATGCTAAATCAACCGTTAGATTATAAAGAAGTTAATGCTACTGTTATTAGTGCAAGAAGAAAAACAGTTAAAACTGGAAAAAGTTATAAAAATGTTAATGAGGTTAAGGTATTATATAATTCTGAAACTTATGAATTAAAAAATGTTACAAATCTTAGTAAATATAGTTATAGGAATGTAAAAGTTTATTTGTATAATGGAGATTTATATGCTAATGTAAATGGTATTTTAACATCTACTTGGGTTGCTTATGTGTATTTTGCATTCTTATTTATAACTTCAGCTATTTTTGTTTTCTTTATTTATTGTGTAATTGATTATTCAAAGTTTAAGAAGATCATGCCTAACAATTATAATAAGGTAATATCATAGGTTTTTTGAAAAAATTATAATTATATTAAAAGATTGGAGATTATTTCTTTTTCTCCAATCTTTTTTTGTATATATTGTATATAGTTTTATTAATTATTAAATCGAATTCACCAATGTATTCAATTGCGCTTGCGTTATATCCAAGTTTCATTTCATTTAAGCCTGAATATTTATTCTTTTCTTGAAATTCCCCAACAATACCATTTAGATTAAAATAATTTAATTCTTGTTGGTTAAATTGTTTTATTAGTTCCCATTTTAATAAATAGTTTGGATTGAATTCTGAGTATTCTTTGTTGAATCCTTCGATTACTAAATTCATTCCATTCTGATATTTAATAGCAAGTAATCCACCAATAATTAACCCATTTGGATATTTACTAAATAGATTTGATGCTTTGACTAGATTGTTTTGGTAATTAGATAATCTTTTATCAGATTCCATTTTCTTATTAATAACAGTAGTTATGTCTTTATTTCTTCTACTTAATTCTTGAAGTTCTTCATTTAGTTGATCATTTAGTCTCATTTCTTTTTCTAATGAGTCTTTTTGTTTTATTATGTAGTTTTCAGTATTTATTTTAGCTAAATAAATTTTAGCATCATCTTTAAATTCATTTAAAATATTTTTATAATATTTTAAACTTCTATTATGTTTTCTTTTTATAAATTCGTATAGAGTTTCTAAATCGTTTTCGTTACCTTCTATTACTTCAATACCATGACGGATAGCTTTACTAATCTTATTTCTAGTTTGTTTGTTTAGATTTTTATATAAATTTTCGTTTGATGCTGTTAGTTTTACTATTGCGTTCCAACGTGGTTTTTCATTTTCAAAGAAACTGTTAAATCCATAATGAATGTAATCATTCTTTTGAAGTATCTCTAACATATCGTTTACTTCAGGGTTATATGAGATTATATTACCTTTTTTATCTCTTTCAGAACAATGAATTCTAGGATTAATCTTTAAATAGATAAATCTTTGTTTTATTAGTAGTTTCTTTAGCTTGTTAGTTAATTCTTCTACTAAATCACTATTTGAATAATCAATTAAGAAACCGAAAGGTGCGTATGCCATTTTATAATTTAAGAATACTTTTTTAAATAAAATCATTGTAGTACCTATAAGTTCGTTACTGTTGTTTATAAAACCTAATAAGTGATAATCATATCCTTCTGATTTCATAACTTTAGCATAACTTACTGTTTGGTAAAAGTTTCTATACTTATGATTATTTGCAAATTCAGTAAATTTTTCTTCAGTTAAAGTAATAATTTTCATATTTTTCACCCCTTTCTTATAAGGATACTTATTATATCATATTTTTAAATTTTTCGCAAATATATTAAAAAATATAGTATAATTGTATTGGTGATATAAATGTTTGAGAATAATAAAATATTAGTATTGGGATTTGCTAGAAGTGGTTATGATGCTGCTAAAGTATTAATAAATAGAAATAATAAAGTAATTGTTAATGATTTAAAAGAATTAAATCCTAATGATAAAGGTAAATATGATGAATTAGTTAGTTTGGGAGTAGAATTTATTTTTGGATCTCATCCTGATGATTTATTGGATAATAGTTTTGATTATGTTATTAAGAGTCCTGGACTTCCTATTGATCATAAATATGTTTTAAGAGCTAAAGAGTTAGGTATAGAAGTTATAAATGAAACTGAAATGGCTTATAGATTATTACCTAAAGATAAAAATATTAAATTGATAGGTATTACTGGTACTAATGGTAAAACTACTACTACAACATTAATTTATAATTTTATTAAAGAAGATGGAAAAAGAGTTCATTTAGCTGGTAATATTGGTTATCCTTTATGTAGTTTTTTAGATAAGTTAGAAGATGGGGATATTATAGTTGATGAAATTAGTTGTCAACAATTAGAAAATGTTAGAGATTATCATCCAGATGTAAGTGTACTTACTAATATAAGTGAAGCTCATATTGAGTTTATGAAAACTTATGAACATTATAAAGAAGTTAAGAAAAGATTATTTGATAATCAGGTAAGTAGTGATATTGCTATTACTAATATGGAAAACAGTGAAGCTTTAGAATTAGTTAAAGATATTAGGCCAACAGTTAAGTATTTTTCTAGTAAGAATGTTATTAATGGTAGTTATATAAAAGATGATTCTATTTATTACTATGATGAAAAGATTGTAGACTTAGAAGATATTAGATTGATTGGTAATCATAATTATGAAAATGTTATGGCGGCCATTTTAACGGTAAAAGAGTTTGGGATAAGCAATGAGCCTATTAGAACTGTTTTGAAGGAATTTGGAGGTGTAGAACACCGTTTAGAGTATGTTTGTGAAGTTGAAGGTAGAAAGTTTTATAATGATACAGAAGCAACTAATGTTAAATGTTGTCAGATAGCATTATCTTCTTTTAATAAACCAACTATATTGTTCTTAGGTGGTTATGAAAGAGGACAGGATTTTAATGAGTTATCTGATTATGTTAAAAATGTTAAAGCCATTATGGCAATAGGTACTTGTAGAGGACGTGTTAAAGATTTTGGTGATAAGATGGGAATACCTACATATCAATATGAATTCTTAAAAGATGCGTTTAGTAAAGCTTGGGATATTAGTGAGTCAGGTGATGTATTACTTCTTAGTCCAGCTAGTGCTTCATGGGATCAATATAAAGAATGTGAAGTGCGCGGAGCTGAATTTAAGAAATATGCATTAGAACTTGAAAATGAAGGAGAAATAATATGAGAATAGTAGATGTTATTGGAAGGGAAATATTAGATTCTAGAGGTAATCCTACAGTAGAAGTAGATGTAGTTTTAGAAGATGGTACAGTAGGTAGAGCTAGTGTACCAAGTGGTGCTTCTACGGGGATGCGTGAAGCATTAGAGATGCGTGATGGTGGTGCTCGTTTTATGGGTAAAGGAGTACTAAATGCTGTAGCTGCTGTAAATGGCCCACTTCGTGATTTGGTTGTTGGAATGGATGCAGCAAATCAAAAAGAGTTAGATTATGCTATGATTGAAGCAGATGGTACTAAAACAAAATCTAAGTATGGAGCTAATGCTATTTTAGGAATTAGTATGGCAGCTATGAGAGCCAGTGCGATTAGTAAAAGAATTCCACTTTATCGTTATATTGGAAATGGTAGTATGTTACCAGTTCCAATGATGAATATAATTAATGGTGGTACACATGCTGATAATAAATTAGATTTTCAAGAATTTATGATTGTACCTCAAGCTAGTACTATTCACGATAGAATTAGAATTGGTGCTGAAGTATTCCATAACTTAAAGAAAGTATTAAATGGTAAAGGTTTAGCTACTGGTGTTGGTGATGAAGGTGGATTTGCTCCTGATTTAAGTTCAAATACTGAAGGTTTTGAACTTATTATGGAAGCCATTCGAAAAGCTGGATATGAACCTGGTAAAGATGTTTGTTTAGCTATTGATGTCGCTGCTAGTGAATTTTATGATAAGGAAACTGGTAAATATAATTTAGTTGGTGAAAATAGAAGTTTAACTACTGATGAACTTATTGATTTTTATTGTGAATTAGTAGAAAAATATCCAATTATTTCAATTGAAGATCCAGTTGATGAAAATGATTGGGATGGATTTACTAAGATTACTAGTTGTTTAGGTGATAAGATTCAACTTGTTGGTGATGATTTATTTGTTACTAATAAAGAATGTTTACAAATGGGTATTGATAGAAAAGCAGGAAATGCCATTTTATTAAAAGTAAATCAAATTGGTACTATTACTGAAACATTAGAGACAATTGAACTTGCTAGAAGTAATGGTTATAAAACAGTTATTTCACATAGAAGTGGGGAAACTGAAGATACCACAATAGCTGATTTAGCAGTAGGGCTTAATTTAGGACAAATTAAAACCGGTTCTATGTCTAGAACTGATAGAGTATGCAAATATAATCAATTAATGAGAATTGAAGAAGAATTAGAAAAGAATAACTAATTCTTTTTTTCATATACTTTAATAGGTGAGTATATGAAAATAGATTTTAAGACTTTATTTATTAGTATTTTAATTCCGGTTTTTTTGGGAAGTTTTGTTGGTTTTTTAACTGCACCATTTAATAACTACAATTCTTTTGTTCAACCTTCTTTTGCACCCCCAGCTATAGTTTTTCCTATAGTTTGGACAATACTATATACCTTAATGGGAATTTCTAGTTATATTATCGTTAAAAGTGAGGATATGGGTAAGAATGAGGCATTATTTGTATATGGTGTTCAGCTTGTTATTAATTTACTTTGGAGTATATGGTTTTTTGTGTTTCAATTTTATCTTTTATCATTTATCTGGATACTATTATTAATTGGTTTTGTGGTAGTTATGATTAAAAAATTCTATGATATTTCTAAAATTAGTGCTTACTTACAGATACCATATTTACTTTGGTTAATATTTGCGGCAATTTTAAACTTTTCAATTTGGTTTTTAAATATGTAAATTTTAGATAATTCGTTGATTTTCCTTTATTTCTATGCTAAAATATTTGGTAGTTATGGAGGGATACTATGCAAACAGTATTATTAATTTTATCCATTTTATTAATTGTTATAGTATTATTACAAAGTAATAAAGCTGAAAGTGGAGCTCAAATTATTAGTGGTGGAAATTCTGATTTATTTTCTAATCGTAAAGAAAGAGGTAGTGAGTTAGTAATTACTAGAATTACTTTTATACTTGGAATGACTTTCTTTATCATTAGTTTCATTATGGAATTTATTTAAGAAGTGTAAAAGAATATCAATCGATATTCTTTTTTGTTGCAAAAATTTCGGGGGGGGGGTGTATAATATAATTGATTATTTAGAAAGGGTGTTGCGATGTGAAAAGAAAATCATTATTTTGTCTATTATTTTTAGTTTTATTTGTTCCTGCTGTTGTTTGTGCTGATCAAACAGAGTTAGCTATTGAAAGTTCTACTGATTCTGTTAGTGTTGGTGATACTTTTGAGGTTAATCTATTATCATTTAATAGTTCATGTGATGGCTTTATTAATACAACTTTGAAATATGATTCTACTATTTTAGAGTTAGTTAGTGATAACACAGGTAAATATACTATTGGTAAGGATGTTGAATCTAATGTTAATGGATCTTATACTGTTACATATGAGTATAATTCTTGTGCTATGACTGAAGGTATACCTACAATAGCATCATATAGTTTTAAAGTTAAATCTGGTAATGTAGATACTACTGAAGTTACTATTGATTCTTATGGTACTTCTAAGACTGTTAATGTAAGTATTGAAAAATCAAATGTTGTCGATGATACTAATGATAGTAATAGAAATGATAATGAAGATATTAATGTTGATCAAAATAATCAAGCAGATGATAATGTTAAACTTATGAATTACGTAATAGTAGCTTTATTGGGTACAATTGCAGTATTATTGGTAGTATTAATTTGTGTAATTGTATTTACAAATAAAAAATTAAATAGACAATAGTGTAAAAGAATATCAATAGATATTCTTTTTTTGTTGTTTAAGCTTTTTGTTTCGCTTATAATATAATTAGAAAGACTTGGTGATACTTTTGGAAAGTAGAATACTTGATTTATTAAATCGTAAGAATAAGGCTCTTAGTATAGAGGATTTAGATCACTTACTTGAGTTAAGAACGGTAGAAGAATTTCGTGAATTAGAAGACACTGTTAATAAAATGTGTAATGAATACACAATTTATAGAACTAATAAAGGTAATTATATGACTTTTGATAGAAGTCCTTTAAAGAAAGGAATACTTCGTGTTAATAGACGTGGTTTTGGATTTGTAGAGATACCTGAGGAAGAAGATATTTATATTGATGCTAATAATATGAATGGTGCTTTACATAATGATTTAGTAGTAGCAGAAGTTACTGGTAAAAAAGAGAAAAATAAGTTAGAAGGTAGAATTTTAAGAATACTTGATCGTGATTTGAAGTTTGTAGTTGGAGAATTCTATTTAGAAAATAATATTGGTAGATTAATGCTTGATGAAGATAAACTTAAAATGGAAGTTATGATTGAATCAGATTATATACATGGTGCAGTAGATGGTCATAAAGTTCAAGTTAGACTTTTAGAACAGTCATCTGGTAATACATATTTGGGTGAAGTAGTTAAAATACTTGGTCATAAGAATGATCCGGGTGTAGATATTTTATCTATTGTGTATAAATATAATATTAATGATACTTTTCCAGAAGAGGTTATTGAAGAATTAAAAAGTATTCCAAGTGAAGTGAGTGAAGAAGATAAAAAAGGTAGACGTGATTTAACTAATGAAGGTATTTTTACTATTGATGGTGCTGATACTAAGGATATAGATGATGCTATTTCTATTAAGAAACTTGATAATGGTAATTATGAATTAGGTGTACATATAGCTGATGTAAGTTATTATGTTAAAGAAAATACTGCTTTAGATATAAATGCTATGGATAGAGGTACAAGTGTTTATTTAGTGGATAGAGTTATTCCTATGATACCTCATCAATTATCTAATGGTATATGTTCTTTAAATGAAGGTGTTCTTCGTCTTACTATTTCATGTGTTATGGAAATTGATAGTAATGGTAAGATAGTTAACTATGATATATTTGAAAGTTTTATTAAGTCTAAAAAGAAGATGACCTATAAAGATGTTAATAGTATTTTAGAAAATAATATTGTGCCTGCTGGTTACGAAGAGTTTGAATCTGATCTGAGATTAATGGCAAGTTTAGCTAAAATACTTAGAAAGAGTAAATTATCTCGTGGTTATTTAGATTTTGATGTTGATGAAGCTAAAATTTTAGTAGATGAAAAATGTCATCCTACTGATATAGTTCTTCGTGAAAGAGGAGTTGGAGAAAACTTAATAGAGGATTTTATGATTATAGCTAATGAATGTGTAGCTACTCATATATTTTATATGGAACTTCCTTTTATCTATCGTATTCATGAGATTCCGAAAGAAGAAAGAATTTATGATTTCTTATCATATATTGGAACTTTAGGTTATGTTTATAAAGGTAATATGAAAGATACTAATCCTAAAGCAGTTCAAGGATTGCTTGATTTCTTAAAAGATAAGAAAGAGTTTAAAATATTATCAAGTTTACTTTTAAGAAGTATGCAAAAAGCGGTTTATAAACCAGAAAATTTAGGACATTATGGTCTTGCTAGTAAATGTTATACACATTTTACATCACCTATTAGAAGATATCCAGATACAACGGTTCATAGATTACTTCGTACATATTTGTTTAATAATGATTTAAGTACTGAAACTATTAGCCATTGGGAAGATAAGCTAGTAACTGTAGCAGATATAGCTTCAAGTCGTGAAAAGGCAGCTGTTAACTGTGAAAGAGAAGTAGAAGATATGAAGATGGCTGAATATATGGAAGATCATATTGGGGAAGAATTTGTTGGTATGATATCTGGTATTACTAATTTTGGGATATTCGTTCAATTAGAAAATTTAATTGAAGGATTGTGTAGATTAGCGGACATGAAAGAATTTTTCCATTATGATGAAAAGAGTATGTCAGTAGTTGGTGAAAAAACTAAAACTAGATATGCAATGGGTGATATGGTTTTAGTTAAAGTAACAAGAGCTTCTAAAGAAGAACAAATAATAGACTTTGAGATTATTAAAAAGGTCGAAGAAGAAAGTGAAGTAGAGTTGATTTAATATGAAGAGAGTAGTAATTAGTATTAGTGTTTTTGCTTTTATTACTCTTTTTCTGTTTTTTATTGTAATTTTATATTTACCTAAATCAATGGATAAAGAGAAAGAAAATAAAAACGAAAATATTATAGAGCAATCCAAGACTACTAGTTTATCACTAGTTATGGTTGGAGATAGTTTAATTCATGGTGCGGTTTATGGTGATGCTAAAGTGAGTGGTGGTTATGATTTTAAACCAATGTTAGAAGAACTTAAACCAATTGTCTCTACTTTTGATTTGGCTTTTTATAATCAAGAAACTATACTTGGTGGTACTGAATTAGGACTTTCAAGTTATCCAAGATTTAATTCACCTTATGAAGTTGGTGATGCTTTTGTTGATTGTGGATTTAATTTAGTAGGACTTGCTAATAATCACACTCTTGATAGGGGTGAAAAAGCTATTTTAAATTCATCAAATTATTGGAAAAAAAAGGGTGTTTATGTAGCAGGAAGCTATGCATCGCAAGAAGATAGAGATAATATTGAAATAAGAGAAGTTAATGGTATTAAATATGCACTTTTATCCTATACTACAACTACTAATGGTTTATCTGTTCCTGGTGGTAAAACTTATCTAGTTAATAAATATAGTGAGGAAGTAGTTAAACAAGATATAGAAAAAGTTAGAGATAAAGTTGATTTATTGATTGTATCAATGCATTTTGGTAGTGAGTATACACATACTCCAACTAATGAGCAGAAAAAAGTGGCCAATTATTTATCTAGTTTAGATGTAGATTTAATTATTGGCCAACATCCGCATGTTGTACAACCTATTGATTTTATTGATGATACAATGGTTGTCTATTCACTTGGTAATGTTATATCTGCTCAGAGAGGTATTGAGAAATTAACGGGATTAATGGTTTCATTGAATGTAGAAAAAGATTTAACTACAAAGAAAATTAGTTTTAATAATATTCAAGCAGAATTACTTTATACATATAGTAGATATATAGGGAATGGAAGAAGTGATTTTAAAGTATATCCTTATACAAAATTAACAGATTCTATTTTAAGTAATTATGAAATGTATTATAATAAGTATATGAATATTGTTTTGAGTAGTGATACTAATAATCGTATTCAAAAGGGTGATTATAGTGGAAATAGTAAATAGAGTAGCTAGACATGATTATTTTATAGAAGAAGAATATGAATGTGGGATAGCGCTTACTGGTACTGAAATTAAGTCTATTCGTGAAGGCAAAGCTAATATTAAAGATAGTTATGGAATAGTTAAGAATGGTGAAGTATTTCTTTTAAATATGTTTATAAGTCATTATAAGGAAGGAAATATTTTTAATCATAATGAAACTAGAACTAGAAAGTTACTTTTACATAAAACTGAAATTAGAAAACTTGGTGATAAGGTAAAACTAGAAGGTTATACGTTAATACCGCTTAAAGTTTATTTCGTTAAGAATAGGGCTAAGATTTTACTAGGATTATGTAAGGGTAAACAAAACTTTGATAAAAGGGAAAGTATCAAGGAAAGAGATATTAAAAGACAGTTGGCTAAAGTTCAAAAGAATGTTTATTAATGGAAGTTTTAACCATTGAAATAAAAAGATATGTGTGTTATAATTAGCACACAACTTGGGGCTGCTTTGGTTTCGACAGGATTAGTGGAACAAGAATGGCAAGTAGATGGCAATCTTAAAATGCATCAGTTAAATATAACTGGAAATAATTATTCAATGGCTTACGCTGCTTAATAAAGCATATGGCGTAGCGCTTCTTTAGAAGTCTTACCTGTGGACTTTTATAGAGGCTCGATTTTAGCAGGTTATATTACTATGATGTCTATAGTAGTAATGAATTTTATAGACTGGTTATATCAACATTCGTTAACTAGTTTTTGGTATAATGAGATTGTGTAGTTAACTAAACTTGTAGATATTCTTGAGGATCTAGTTTTGGACAGGAGTTCGATTCTCCTCAGCTCCACCATATGAGAATTATACGAACTCTTTTGTATATTTTATAGGAGGGTTTGCAGTATTTATTGATATAGAATAGAACGCATTTTTATGCGTTTTTTTCGTTTATATAAAGTGCATTATTAATATTGATGTTATAATTAGGAAAAGAGGTGTATTGATATGGAAATTATAAGAGATATTGAAAAAGATGGTAATTTTAATACTTCGTTATATAATTTATTGAATAATGTTTCATCTGAATTTTTGCATAATGATGAGCACGATTTAAGACACCCATTTTCTATATACCTTTTGGCGTTTGAAAAAATATTATTTAGATTGGAAAAAGTACTTGTTAGTTTAAAGAATAATGATAATAACTTAAAATCTAACTATATTAGTTTTTTAGAAAGTATTAATGAGTTTTTTGATGATTGCTATAATATAATGAAATGTTTTTATTCAATGGATTTAGTTAAAGGTAATATAATTTTTGCTGATAAGTGGTTAGAAAAAGTAGATAAAGATGGTATAAGGAATTATAAAGATAGCATATATCAAGAAACTAAAATTACAAAATATATAGTTAATAAGATAAAACACGAACATGGTAGAATAGGTGGCGTTAATATTGAAACAGAATATGGTATTTGTCGTGGCTATTTTTTAGAAAAATATAAAGATGGTGCTTTAATACCAGATGAAGAAATACATTTAAAATACAAAAAAAGTCATACTGCATTTTCTTACGTACAAGATATAATTAGGAATATAGCATCAATATATTATGTTTCTGATAAAGTTTATGAATATTTGAAAAATGTGGTTTTAAGCCAAGATATAGTAGATTGTTTTACACAGTATAATAATAATAATAATATAATTGAAATAGTCAATCAAATACAATCTTTTGATAAGGTATTATTTCCAGATGAATATGATAAGTCTTTAACTATGATTGAAATAATAGATAATAAGAAGTTAATTATAAGGAGACCTTTATCTTATAAATATTCTATTATGTATAAAAGATATAAAGGTTTTACGGCACAGTTGTTGACATCTGGTGATTCTACTACTGAGGGTTTTGCTATTCCATATATTTAATAAAAAAACAATTAAGTTTAATTTTCTTAATTGTTTATATTTCTATATCTATATTTTTAAATACTTCATCATTAAAAAAGTCTTTTAAATCTATTTTCAAACTATCACATATTCTTACTATTGTTAATAGTTTTGGATTTTTACTTTTCTCGCATACAACTGATTGTAGTGTTGATTGGGTTAATCCACTCATTAATGCTAGTTTATTTATGCTTAAATTATATTCATCACAAAGATTTAAGATTCTTTTTGCGACTGCTTGTGATATTTTCATTACATCACATCTCTTTCTTTATAACAATTATAGATTGAATAACGTTATATCGTTTAACGATGTATCGTTGATTTTCTATTTATGTTGAGTTATAATCATTTTAGAAAGGAGTTGCTATGATGGGTAAATTGAAGGTATCGAAACTATTTTTTATTTTAGTTATTTTTTGTTTTTTATTAACCGGTTGTGGAAATAAGGAATGTGCTAGATGGGAAACAAGAGATGAAACTAAGGAAGATTGTAGCCGATATACAGGTTCTGCATATACTTCATGCACTTATAGAAATATTGGTAAAGATGGAAAAGTACATCAAGAATGTGTTGAATGGAAATAAATTATAATGGTGGTGTAAAAAATGAATGTATTACTTATTACTATTGGTTTAGTATTAATATTAATTCATTGGTGTATGCGTTTTTCTAGAACTCGAAAAGAGGGTATAAGTATTTTTAGTGGTTCTATTATGGAAGAAGCAATTTTTCAATGGATTGGATTTATTTTAGTTTTTATAGGACTTTTAATTTAGAAAAAGATATAACGCAAATTATATCTTTTTTTACTTTATTGATATTTATACTAATTAAGAGGGGTTGGGTTTTAATTTGTTTTTTTATTTAATTTCACCTTTACTGCCTCATTGGAATCGTATTTTTTCTAAAAAACTCTGTCTAAAAAATTTATACTTTGTATGTAAACAGTTGATATACTAGTATGTAAAAAAATGGGTATTTATATGCTTTTTAAATATGTGAAGAATATTCTTTTTTTATGGGTATATATTAATATTTTAAATTGTATTATATAACACATATTAATTTCATATTATTCACAAATATCATTTATTAATATATTTGTTTTAAAAGAATAACCAATTATAACGTTCCTTTCAGTTTTGCCATTTATAGTTCCTCTTTCTGCAAACATTTTTCTGTCTTTCAGATTTTGTTTAAATGATGTTTTAAATTCATAAACATTACCATTTCTTTCACACCATTTTTTGTAATCTTCATAGACGTCTTTTAATTTTAAACTTTTTGATGAGTTAACTAATCTGTCTTCGATGTATTCGCCTATCATGTCGCTTTGCTTTTCATATTGCATATTATCATCTAAGACACATTGAGGTTTTACAATACCATCTGTCATAAAAGCTTTTAACCCATCTATACACCAATTAAATATGCCAGATAATTCATCTTGTGTTTTTAATTTATCTTTTAATAATTTGTCCTGCTCATCATCGTTAAAATGCCTATTAAAGGTTATTACATTAATTCTACCACTATTGAAAAGTGTAATATCGGTGATGTAGGGTAAATGGTTAGTATTAATGAATAATTTAAACTTTGGTATAAATTCGATTTCTTCTTGATGTAAATGTCTTGCAGTGATTCTATCTCTACCAGTTATACTTTTTAAAAAGGCATTATCGATTAACATATTCTTACTTGGTTCTGATGTGGTAAGAAATCTGCAATTGTTAAGTCTTGCTATATCACTAGACGCAGTTCTTGAATCTTTATTAAACTTGATAGCAAGAGTTTCCGGCATAATGTTTATTGCATAACCATCACTATTTCCCAACATATATGCAATAGTTTCAACAAGAGTACTTTTTCCATTTCTAGTTGTTGTTCCTAAGAATATATAACATTCTTCATACAATGTGTTTGTAGTTAACGAATAACCTAATAATGATTGAACGTAATTAATCTTTTCTTCGTTATTTTCGAAGATTTCATTAATGAACTTCATAAATAGTATAGGTTTTTTACTAGTATCATAAACAACATTCGTTATTTTTGATAATAAATCATTAGGATTATGTTTTTTAAACTCAAATGTTTTTAGATTTAATGTGCCATTTTGGCAATTTATTAAATTATCATTACTATCTAAATCTTTATACATAATATAATGAACGTTCTTACTGTCATTAATAAGATTTTGTCTGTTTTTATAATTTCCTAATTTATTGCAATACTTTAATAATTTATCTTTGTATGCATCTGTATTTATTCTGTTTGCGTAAATGGTTAAATTATCTACGAATTCTTCTGCTTTTTGTTCTGCAACCATACCTTTTTTATCTTCTAACCATACTTTGCCATTATAAAAGTACCATTCATTACTTGTAGTGTTAAATCTAATATACTCTTTATATGTATCTGCAAATAACTTACTTATACCTTTATCATCAATAGTATAATTTTCAACAATATTAAGATTACTTAATTTTTTTGTTATTAATTCATTTTCTTTTAGATTAGTTTTATCTGTTTTTGGTAGTTGTAATAGTTTGTATTTAAAATATTCTATTGCTTCTTTTAAAGTACAATTATTTAATATTTTTATATAATCTATTATTGTTCCACCTTTATGTAATGAATCGGAAAAACACATAAAACTTTTTGTTTCATAATAGTAAACTAAATCATCTTTATGACCGCATAATTCACAAATGTGAAATCTAGCATATTTTTCATTATTGATTGTTGGATTACCATTTCTTTCTTTTAAGAAATTATAAAAATCGAAGTTTTCTATTAATTTTCTTAAACTATTATCTGATATGTCTTTATTATGATTAATACACAATTTTTCATTGAACTTTATTATATTGTCTATTGTTATTCTGTTTTTGTAATCTATTATTTCATAGTTTTTATTTGTACCATAAAATATTCTATCGGCATTTTTAGTCGATTTATCACTTTGTTCGAATATTTCATTTAATGTTTCTATTATTAAACTTCTAGTACTATCATCTGTAATAACTGTATCTGTTATGAAACATAATCTAAACTTTGGTTTTTTATCACTATGTGAAAATGTGTAATAATAGAATACCGGTTTTAAATTATGCTCTTCACATATTTTTATTGCTTCATTAGGTGTTAATAATGCAGAATCTTTATTATTATCTATATCTACCATAAATAAAGTTTGTTCTTGCCAATTAATACTTTTACAACCACCTTGCATAATTCCTGGGCTAATAGAGTACCCCTTACATATTAATTCCGGTAATTTTTCAATACTTATTTCACAAATATTATTCTCACTTTGTAATCGTGGTTTTATTTTTGCTATATCATCTTTTGGCTTTTCTAAATAACCGACACTATCAATATGTAATTTAATTTCTATCATTTCATTATTAATTGCTTTTATCATCTTTATTTCCACCTTTCATTTTGTTTTTATATAATTCTTCGTTTTTTATAAACTCCTCATATTCTTTTTGATGTTCGCTGATATATGCAATAACATCTGAAACTAAGATTGAAGAGCTTATCAACTTTATCTGTTCGTTTGTTAAAGTCATATATCTTTGAACTCCTTTCTTATTTGTTATTTAATCTTTTTTCTGCACGTCTTTTCCAATAATCAGCATTATGTTTTTTTACTCTGTCTTTATTGTTTTTACGCCAATTATTTAGATATGAACGCTTTTCTTCTTTGATTAGTTTTTCAATTTCCTCTTGTTTATTCATAATTATAATTTCCTTTCTATTTGTTTTTCTCTTGCAATTTTAAGAATCTTATTGTATAGTAATTTCACAAATGTGAAATACATTAATTGCAATTCACGATTGGATTCTACTATATAACAATTAAAAAATGTTTGTTTTTCACAATAAAAAATAAAAAAACAATATGCTGTGTTTAATTCACGTTTGTGAAAGGAGTGAAACTATGGAAAAAGAGGTTCATAGATTAGATGAGTATGATATTCGTGATAATGTTAATAATGCAAAAGTTGATGATGTAGAGAAAGAAAGTGCTTTTTTGTTTTCATCACGCCTTAATAACTTATTGCATGAAAAGGGCATAGAACAAAAAGAATTAGCAGAGTTTATAGGTATGGGTGATAGTGCTGTTAGCAATTATCGAAAAGGGAAAAGAAGACCCCAATTTCCAATTATTGCTAAAATGGCTGATTATTTAGATGTTTCTGTTGCTTATTTGTGTGGTGATGCTGATAGTAAAAATCTTGAATGTATTGATATTGGTAATACTATTGGATTAACTGATGAGGCGATTATTCAATTAACACGTTATAAACAAAATAAATTAGTAGGTGATATAAGTGTAAAACCAACTAAAAGTAAATATTATGATAATCAAATTAAATTGTTGAGTTTTTTTATAGAGTCTGGTGTACCTTTTTTAAGTCTATTAAATCAGTTTTGTAATTATATTGATAAAAATAGTGAATTAAATAATCTTAATGAATTATTAGTAGGTAAGAATGAATTGGATTGTCTGTATGAAAGTGATGAAACTTTTATAAAAAAGAAAGTGTTAGAAGATGAATTGCAAATTGAACGTTTTAAAATACAAGAAAATGTATTTAAATTATTAGAGATTTGTTCTGAAAAATATAACTATAATAAAAAGATTAACTCTATTGTTAGTGAAATAAATGGTGGTGAGGTTAATGAATAATGCCGTAATATATGCTAGGTATAGTTCAAGTAGTCAAGACGAACAAACAATAGAAATGCAGTTAAAAAGATGTAGGGAGTTTGCAAATAATAATGATTTAGTGGTTATTGATGAATATACAGATGAGGCAAAAAGTGGACGTAATGGTAATCGTGATGGATTACAACAGATTTTAATTGATAGTAAAAAGAAAAAGTTTCAATATGTAATAATGTATATGTCAGATAGATATTTTAGGAATACTATGGAAGCATTAACGTTTGAGAAAGAACTTAATAAGAATGGTGTTAAACTTTTATATACTATCGAAAAGTTTGATGATAGCCCATTTGGTAATTATATGAAAATAATGAGTTATGCCAACGCACAACTTTATTCTGATATGTTTGCTATTAAAATTGCTAGTGGATTGGAAAATAATGCATCAAAGTTTCTTTCAACTGGTAGTGGTATTCCATTTGGTTATAAAACAATAGATAAAAAGATTTATATTGATGAAGAAACTGCCCCTTATGTAAAAGAAATATTTGAAATGTATTCTAGGGGTAAAACAATGGCAGATATTATTAGATATTTGAATTCATTGAATATTAAGACTAAAAGGAATGGAAACTTTAATAAATCAAGTATAACTAGGATTTTAAAGAATAGAAGATATTTAGGTATATACATATTTAGAGATAAAGAAACCCCTGGGAAAATGCCTAAAATTATTGATGATGATTTATTTTATAACGTACAGATGTTATTAGAAAAGAATAAGAAGGCACCAGGTAGAAGAAGAGCAAAAGAAGATTATATTTTAACGACTAAACTTTTCTGTGGTGAATGTAAAGAAATGATGACCGGTTTATCGGGTACTTCTAAAACGGGAAAATTACATAGTTATTATTCATGCAAAAATGCTAGAAATAAAAGTTGTATTAAACATAATGTTAAAAAAGACTATTTAGAAGATATTGTTTTCGATGAGATAACTAAGGTTTTAACATCTGATAATATCAACGAAATAGCCGTTAATGTTGTTAAGATAACTGAAAGTTTACAAGATTTTAGTAAACTTAATCAAATAAATAAAAGTATTAAGAAACTAGAAAAGAAAAAATCTAATCTAATTAGTGCAGTTTCTGAATGTGATAGTGCTAGTATTAGAAAAAGTTTATATGATGAAATAACTGTTATTGAGAATGAATATAACCAACTATTAAAAGATAAATATGAAGAAGAGAAGAATAAAATAAAATTAACAGTTCCACAAGTAAAGTTTTTCTTGGTTAAATTAATGAATAAAAGCCATAGCAATATAAAAGCGAGAAAGGCACTAATAGAAGTTTTAATTAATAAGATATATCTATATAACGATAGAATGATTATCATTTTTAATACACAAGATAAAGAGATGTCTGTTGATATTGATGTGATAGAGGAATCTAAAAGTTCGTCTATTGATTCATCAAGTCCACCATAATGTATTTAACCTTTATTTTAAAAGGTTTTTTATTTTTTAGGTACTATTTAGGTACTGTTTTTTTATTTAGAATAAAAATATAATGTTTAATTTAACCAGAAATATGATATAATCCTCAATAGGAGTTGGTAAAATGAAAAAAGTAGACAATAAAGATTTTTTATGGTATTCATTATATGCATTTGCAGGATTTGGATTAGAAATATTACTTTTAATGATTGAAAATAGCATAATATCAAATAAAACAATTTTTACTGATTGTCTTCATTGGGTGTTAACAATAGTATTATGGGGTTTTATTAGTTTTGTTTTATATAAATCAAGTAAGAATAAATTAAAATTTGATGTAGTTAATAATAATAAAGTAACTAATAAAAATATTCTCGTAGCTGTTATTATCATGATTGTTTATTTAATTATAAAATATTTAATTATTGGTGGTATTAAACCAATAAATGAATTTAAAGATTTAGGACTAATTAAATTTATATTTCAACATATTTATTATTGTTTTGAAGCAATTTTAATTTTATTAACAATTTCATTTGGTCAAAGATTTGTTGAAGGAATATCTAAAAATAAAATTATTCCTTATGGAGGACTAATATTAGCGTTTACATGGGGATTAATGCATATTCTTACGCAAAATTTTGCAACAGGAATATTTGCATTTGTTTCAGCAATAGTGTATGGTATAATTTATCTATTATTTAATAAGAATACTAAATTTTCATATTTAACAATACTATCAATGTTTATATTGTAGTAGTTGTAATATTTCTTATTTTACGAATTATATAATAATAACCAAAATTAATCCACTATTAAATATATAGTAGTTTGTTTTTGGATTTATTGGATTCACCATATGATAATTACACTCGAACTTTTATAGTTCGAGTTTTTATGTGTGTTGTTTATAATAAAATAAAAAAATAATACTTTCTATTCTAATTGTTTTTGTTTTGTGTTAAAATTAAATAGATGATAGAAAGAGGTGCCTAATGGAAGATAAAGAAAAAAAGACTAAGAAAGATTCTTTAGTTAATGATATAGATGAAAAAGAAAAAAAAGTTAGAACTACAAGAAAAAAGAAAATTGAAGAAGTTGCAGAAATAAAAAATGAAATTGAAATACGTGAAGTAATTGTTGAAAGAAAAGCTGGTTTTAATTATGCTGAGGTTATAGTTATAATGATTATTACTTTAATTCTTGGTACTGTAATTGGTTCTTTTGTTTCAGTTATTTCTAGTGGTAAAGGTAATGTTGGTCAAATTGTTACTGAGATACCATCAGATTTAAAAGAGTTTGTTAATACCTATAATAATATTTTAAATGATTATTATGAAGAAGTTGATCGTGAACAATTATTAGAGGCTGGTATTAATGGAATGTTAGAATATTTGGATGATGATTACTCTGTTTATATGGATCAAGATACATCTAGTGATTTTAATGAACAGGTAGAGGGTAAATATACTGGTATTGGTGTTGAAATTATACAAGAAGCCGATGGACGTGTTTATATTTCAAGAGTATTTGATAATAGCCCTGCAGCCAAAGTTGGTTTACAAGCTGGTGATGTTTTTGTTAGTGTTGATGGTGTTAGTGTAAAAGATAAAAGTGCTTCTGATATTTCTAGTTTAATTAAAGGCTCAACTAAGAATGAAATTAAAGTAATAATTAAAAGGGGAGATGTGGAAAAGTCATTTGATTTATCTTTAAAGGTAGTTGAGATTGATTCTGTAAATAGTAAAGTATTTGAAAGAGATGGTAAGAAGATTGGTTATTTAGAACTTACGATATTTGCTTCCAATACTTATACACAGTTTGAGAAAAAGTTATTAGAACTTGAAGGGAAAAATATTGATAGTTTAGTTATTGATGTTAGAGATAATTCTGGTGGCTATTTATCTACTGTTACTGATATTGCATCGTTATTTATGAATAAAAGTAAGATTATTTATCAGTTAGATACTAAAGGAGTAGTTGAACAAATCTATTCTAGAACTAATACTAGTAGAGATTATGATATAGTAGTACTTATTAATCAAAATAGTGCATCTGCCTCTGAAATATTAGCTGGTGCTTTACAAGAATCTTATGGTGCGACAGTAGTTGGTACTAATTCTTATGGAAAGGGTACTGTACAGAAAGCATATCAGCTTGAAAGTGGTGCTATTGTTAAATATACAATTCAAAAATGGCTAACTCCAGATGGTAATTGGATTAATGAAAAGGGTATAACACCTGATGTAGAAGTTAGTTTAGATGGTGATTATTTTAAGAATCCTTCTGATGAAGCTGATAATCAGCTTCAAAAAGCATTAGAAGTATTGGCAAAATAGAAAGTGTATTTATATATACTTTCTTTTTTCTTTAGACATGATATAATATGAGTAGTTAAATTCATATTATTAATAAAAAGGGATGATACTATGAAAAATATTTTAGATATAGCTAATAAATTAGGTTTAGAGAGTAAAGATTTAGAATTATATGGTAATGATAAAGCTAAAGTTGTTAGTAATAATGGTGTTAATGATGATTCTAGGTTAATATTAGTTACTGCTATTAATCCTACTCCTTATGGTGAGGGGAAAACTACAGTTAGTATTGGATTGAATGATGCGTTATGTAGTTTAGGTAAAAAATCTGTTGTTTGTCTTCGTGAACCATCTTTAGGTCCTGTTTTTGGTATGAAAGGTGGTGCTACTGGTGGTGGTAGAGCCAGTATTGTTCCAGAAGAGGATATTAATCTTCATTTTACTGGGGATTTTCATGCTATAACTGCTGCTAATAATTTATTGGCGAGTGCGATAGATAATCATATTCATCAAGGTAATAATTTAGATATTGAAGAATCTAGTATTTGTTTTAAAAGGTGTTTAGATATCAATGATAGAAGTTTAAGAGATAAGTTTAATATTACTGCTGCTAGTGAAGTTATGGCTATTTTTTGCTTGGCTAGTGACTATAATGATTTACGTAAGAGACTTGGTAATATTTTAATTGCTTATAATAAATTAGGTGAAGCGGTTTATGCAAAAGATTTAAAAGTAGATGGTGCGATGGCTTTATTACTTAAAAAAGCATTTAATCCTAACTTAGTTCAAACTTTAGAAGAAAATCCTGCTTTTGTTCATGGTGGTCCTTTTGCGAATATTGCTCATGGATGTAGTAGTTTGGTTAGTTTAAAATTAGGTCTTAATTTAGCTGATTATGTAGTAACAGAGGCTGGTTTTGGTAGTGATTTGGGTTGTGAAAAATTTATGAATATTTTATGTCGTAAATCTGGCTTTAAACCTGATTATGTTGTATTAGTAGCTACCATACGTGCTTTAGAACATAGTGGATTTGAGAATTTAAATGCACATATTGATCATCTCAAACAATATCAAGTTCCATTTTGTGTAGCGTTAAACAAATTTTCTGAAGATAATGAGGAAAATATACAAAAAGTTATAAATTGTTGTGATGAGTTGGGTGTTAAGTGTATAGTTACTGATTCTTATAATAGTGGTGGTAGTGGTAGTAATCTTTTAGCTCAAGAGGTTTTAAATAGTATAGATGGAGAAAATAATTTTAAACTTTTATATGATGATAGTTTAAGTATTAAAGATAAAATAAAAACTTTAGCTGGTAAAGTTTATCATGCAAGTAGTATTGAATTTAGTAAAGAAGCAGTAGAAAAACTTGAACAAATAGATAAATTAGGGTTAAATCATTATCCTGTTTGTGTTGCGAAAACTCAGTATTCCATTAGTGATAATCCTGAATTACTTGGATATCCTAAAGATTACACAATTCATGTTAGGGATATAGTTATTCAAACTGGTAGTAAAATGATAGTAGTTCTTTTAAATAAAATAATTACTATGCCTGGGCTTCCTAAAGTGCCAAATTATGAGGATATGAATTAGTATGTAAGAAAGTGTCTAAACACTTTCTTTTTTTGTTTGTACATGGTTTACTATATTTAAAAGGAAGTGATAGTTATGCAAAAAGGTACAAAAGGGGATATGTATACTAAAGAGATTATTACTAGATTATTAGAAGAAGGATGTTTAGATAAAAATCCAAGACCACATTGGACAGATGGAACTCCAGCACATACTTTAAGTGTTAATCATGGTATGTGTACCTATGATTTAACTAAAAAGGAATCACCACTTATAACACTTCGTCCTATTGCGACAAAATCATCAATTGGGGAACTATTATGGATTTATCAGGATGAATCAAATAATCTTGATTTATTGAAGGAAAAATATGGTGTTACTTGGTGGGATGAATGGGATATTGGAAATAGAACTATTGGTTGTTGTTATGGTGAAACTGTTAGAAAACATAAATCAGTTAAAGATCTTTTGAAAGGCTTAAAAGAGGATCCAGATGGAAGACGACATATGATAAATTTGTGGCAAACGGATGACTTTTTATTAGAACATGGTCTTAAGCCTTGTGCATTCTTAACTATGTGGAATGTAAGACACGGTAGAGATGGTGTTGATTACTTAGATATGTGCTTAGTTCAGCGCTCTAGTGATTTCGTTACAGCTGGATGTATAAATCAAGTTCAATATTTAGTGTTCCAACACGTTATTGCTCGTCATTTAGGGTATATTCCAGGTAGATTTACATGGTTCTATGATAATATTCAAATATATGATAGACATGTTGATTTTGCGGAAGAATTATTAGAAAGAGAACCTATTGATTGTATTCCAGAAATATATATTAATCCAGATAAGACTAACTTCTATGATATGACTAAGGATGATATTAAAATTGTTGGATATCCTAGAGAAGAAATAAGTCAAAAAAATCCTCAAAAGAAATTAGAAATAGCTATTTAGCTCGAGTTTTCTTGTTTTTTTAAGTGATTTGTGATATAATACAACCACTTTAATTGAAAGAGGTATTCTTATGGGAAAAGTTATTTTTAAAATGAAAAATGGTAATAGTATTACTATTCCAGAGTTTATTTTTAAAAGATTAATGCCTGTAATAAGATTATATAAACAAGTAGAACTTAGTTTTGATGTTATTGATAAAACTGTTAGTGAGGTAGTTTTTGATGGATGTACTATTGATTTTATTTATATACCGGGATTAAAATTAACTCAAGAACAAAAAGTAAGTTTTGTTAAGTGTAACTTTGAAAAATATACTACAATATTAGGTGGTAATGTAGTTATATCTGGTTCTTCCATTGATAGTGGATTAGATATTAAAGAATGTAATTCTGTAGAATTATTGTCATCATCATTAGCTTTTGTTAGGTGTGAGATATCAGCTGATGTAGTTCACCTAAATAATTTTTATAGTTCTAATGGAACTTTTATTGATATTAGTTCAAATAATATTAGTCTTGTTGATTCTGTATTGAATTATAGTTCCGTTGTTTTAACAGCACCTAATCTAAGTATTAAAGATAGTGTCATAGAATATATGTCTTATAATGTTAATACTTATGATAGTCTAATGATGGATAATGTTGAATTTGTTAGTGATAATTATGATCCTATTATTTGTTTTAGAAAAATAATAGATGGTAATTTTATGGAAGGTTTTAACAGTAACGAAGTAGCAATTTATCACCAGGAGGCTGGTGTTGAATTAACTGATAAAGATTTTTCTGATTTAAAACATCAAGGTATATACTCTTTGTTGTCTGTTTTAAAAGCTTGTGGAAATAAATTAAATGATAAAAATAATGAGGATATAAAAAGAATTGTATCTGAAATTAATGAAGATTATGCTACACATATATATGAGATAGAACAACAACAATCTTTAGAGGAACAGAAAAAACAATTGCAGGTAAGAACTGATCGTGCGATAGAAAATGTTAAGAAGAATATATCTGGTCGTAAAATAAAAACGTTAATTAAATAGAAGGAGTAATATTACTCCTTTTAGTATTAAAAAAAAATATATAATCCATACTATTATTGGTGAATAGTATGGATTCTTTTATTGATGTTTTAATTAGAAGTTTAGTTTCTATTGTAGTATTATTTTTAATTACGGAATTGATGGGTAAGAAACAACTAGGTCAACTTAACATGTTTGATTATATAATTGGGATTACTATTGGGTCTTTGGCTGCTAGTTTATCTATTGATGAATCAATTGATTATGTTTATGGTGTTGTATCTATTATTGTTTATGGTTCTAGTGCGGCTTTAATATCATTTTTAACTACTAAGAGTATTATACTTAGAAGATTTTTTAGTGGTAAACCTTCTGTGATTATGAATGATGGTAAGATTCATTATAATAATTTAAAAAAGAGTAAATTGGATATTAGTGATTTGTTGCAACTGGCTAGACAAAATGGTTATTTTGATTTAAGTCAAATTCGATATTGCGTGTTAGAGCCTAGTGGAAAAGTGAGTTTTTTACCTAAGGCTAAGTATATCCCCGTTACTCCTAATGATATGAAGTTAAAAGTATTTGAAAATGGACTTTGTAGTAATTTAGTGATGGATGGTCATTTGATGGAGGGAAATATTAAGAATATTGGTAAAAGTAATAGTTGGGTAGTTGGTCGTTTAGAAAAGATGGGATATAGTGATATTAGTCAGTTACTGTTAGTGATATGTAATAATAAAGAGCAATTAACGGTTTATACTAAAGATAATGGTGTTGATGTTAAAATATTTGATTAAAAAGACCACTTGGTTATTTCAAATGGTCTTTTTATTATATGATTTAAAATAATTTTAATTATAATTCAATAGTTTAAAATTTACTGTTGAATTTACTGATATTATGGGTAGAGGCTGCAAGTACATTTATAAATTTTTTATAATAATATTTATATCCACTACCTATTAGGCAGCGATGGCATAGATATAGATATTGATGGTTAATAAGAATTGTTTTAAGTTTTGTTGTAATAATATTAAACATGTTCGGTTTTAGAAATATTAGTATTTCTAACTGACAAATTTTTTCCTTTTTATTCTTTTAATTTACACTTTTATGTAGTGTTTCTTACAACTAAATCTTAAAATATAATTTTATGTACTTGCCTCCTTAGTTTAAGATTAGCTAATTTTTTTTTATGATTCAATAGTTTTAGTGTAATAAATTTTGACTTTACAGGAAATTTTACATTTAATGAAAATTATAATTGTCAAACAAATGTTTTATGATATAATTAAAATAGTTTAAAAGTTTTTATGAATATATGATATAATAACAAACAAGAAAAAGGTGATATAGATGGATAAAATTATTGTTAAGGGAGCTAGAGAAAATAACTTAAAAAATGTTGATTTAGAACTTCCTAAAAATAAATTAATAGTTATGACTGGTGTATCTGGTAGTGGTAAATCATCATTGGCGTTTGATACAATTTATGCTGAGGGTCAAAGAAGATATGTAGAGAGTCTTTCTGCTTATGCTAGGCAGTTTTTAGGTGGTACTGAAAAACCAGATGTTGATTCTATAGAGGGATTATCTCCATCTATTAGTATTGATCAAAAAACTACATCTAAAAATCCTAGATCTACAGTAGGTACTGTTACTGAAATTTATGATTATTTGAGATTACTTTTTGCGAGAATTGGTATTCCATACTGTCCTGAACACCATATTCCAATATCTAGTCAAAGTATTGATGAGATTGTGGATAAAGTATTAGAAAATGAAATGGGTACTAAATTAATTATTATGGCACCTGTTGTTCATGGGGAAAAGGGTACACATAAGGATTTATTTGATGACTTGAGAAAAGATGGATTCGTTAGAGTTAGGGTTAATGGAGAAGTAATAGATTTAAGTGAAGAGATAACTCTAGATAAAAATAAGAAAGATAATATTGATGTAATTATAGATAGGATAGTTTTAAAAGAAGATATAAGAAGTCGTTTATCAGAATCAATTGAACAGGCTATTAAGCTATCTCATGGTAAAGTAGTTATTGATTATGTTGGGGATAGAGAAGTTGTTTATTCTGAAAACTTTGCTTGTCCATATTGTGATTTTTCACTTCCTGAACTTGAGCCTAGAATGTTTAGTTTTAATGCTCCATTTTGTGCGTGTAATGACTGTAAGGGACTTGGTGTTAAACTAAAAATGGATCCTGATTTAGTTGTGCCTGAACGTAGTAAGAGTTTAAGTGAAGGTGCAATTAAGACTTTAACTGACGATCCTGAAGCATTAGACTTTAAGAGACTAGAGTGTTTATGTAAACATTATAAGATTGATATGGATAAACCATTTGAGAAGTTATCTAAAACTCATCAGAATTATATTCTTTATGGTAGTGATGAAGTTATTCATTTTAAATATCAGTCTAAGAGTGGTAATCTTTATAATCAAAAAGATTTTTATGAGGGAATCATCAATAACTTAGAAAGAAGATATATGGAAACTAGTAGTACATGGATTCGTGATTGGTTAGAAAACTATATGTTAGAAACTGTATGTGAAACGTGTCATGGTGCTAGACTTCAAGATAATGTGTTATCAGTCTTGGTTGGTGATAAAAATATTTATGAAGTTACATGTATGAGCATTAAACAGTTAGTTCCGTTTTTTGAAAATTTAAAGTTAACTGAATCTCAAAAAGAAATTTCTAATTTATTAGTTAAAGAAATTTTAGCTAGACTTAATTTCCTAAAAAATGTTGGATTAGAATACTTAACGCTTAGTCGCTCTGCTGGTACATTGTCTGGTGGAGAAGCACAAAGAATTAGGCTTGCTACTCAAATTGGTTCTAAGTTAACAGGAGTATTATATGTTTTAGATGAACCGAGTATTGGACTTCATCAAAAAGATAATGAGAAATTAATAAAATCATTACTTGAAATGAGAGATTTAGGTAATACATTAATAGTTGTTGAACACGATACTGATACGATGTTAGCTAGTGATTTTTTAGTGGATGTTGGGCCTTGGGCTGGAGATAATGGTGGACAAATTATTGCATCTGGTACTCCAGAAGAAGTTATGAAAAATGATAAAAGTGTTACTGGTCGTTATCTTAGTGGTAAGGAATGTATTGAAGTACCTCAAGTTAGAAGAAAGGGTACCAAAAAATTTATTGAAATTAAGGGTGCATCTGAAAATAATTTAAAGAATATTGATGTTAAATTTCCGTTAGGTACTTTTACTTGTGTAACTGGTGTATCTGGTAGTGGTAAGAGTACTTTGGTTAATCAAATATTAGGTAATGCAGCTTATAGTACTATTTATAAATCTAAAGTGAAACCTGGTAAACATAAAAAGATTACAGGGCTAGAACATTTAGACAAAGTCGTTGAAATATCACAAAATCCTATTGGTAGAACACCTCGTAGTAATCCTGCTACTTATACTGGTGTGTTTGATGAAATAAGAGAATTATTTACTACAACTAAAGAAGCTAAAATGTATGGTTTTGGAAAAGATAGATTTTCATTTAATGTAAAAGGTGGAAGATGTGAAACATGTCAAGGTGATGGTGTAATAAGAATTGCAATGCATTTTTTACCAGATGTATATGTTCCATGTGAAGCATGTGGAGGATCTAGATTTAATCGTGAAACTTTAGAAGTTAAATATAAAGATAAAAATATTGCAGATGTATTAAATATGACAATTGAAGAAGCACTACCTTTCTTTGAAAATATTCCTACTATTCATAATAAAATAAAAACAATGAATGATGTAGGATTAGGATATGTAAAACTAGGACAAAGTGCTACTACATTATCTGGTGGTGAAGCACAAAGAGTTAAACTTGCTAGTGAATTACATAAAAAAATAACAGAAAAAAGTATTTTCATTTTTGATGAACCTACTACAGGTCTTCATACATATGATATAGAACGATTAATGAAAATGATTAATAAAATTGTTGATTCAGGTGCAACCGCAATAGTCATTGAACATAATTTAGATGTAATTAAATTAGCTGATCATATTATTGATTTAGGACCTAATGGTGGTATTAACGGTGGAATTATTGTTGCAGAAGGAACACCTGAGGAAATTATTAATAATCCTAATTCAGTAACAGGAGAGTTTTTAAAGAAAGTAAGTCGGATCGTAG
>JAZOBJ010000002.1:0-8768 GCA_045595895.1 Candidatus Scybalousia sp.
CCCCAGGTAAAACTCTTTCATTTATTCTAGTATTAATAATTTCATCTCTTTCACTTTCTACCTTAGTCCAAACTGTTACTTGATTATTATTTCTATAAAAACTAAGTGCTAACGCAAGTCCATAAGCACCAGCTCCTAAAACTGTTATTTTCATATTTTTCTCCCTATCTTTATAAATTTAATTATACTCTAAAAAAATTAAACAGACAATAAAATGCGTGTTATAATAAATAAAGGATGTGATTATATGAAAACAATTATGATAGATTTAGATGATACTTTAGTATCAGGAGGTTACATAGATATTATTAATGAATATTTAGGTAAAGATTATAAAGAAAGTGATACAACAGAATATCGTTTTGAAACTTTCTTACCAAATGGAATAGATGAAGATTATGTAAATTATTATTATGAAAGAGATGTTTATAAATATACTAAACTATATGAAAATGCTAAAGAAGTTTTAGAAGAGTTAAATAATAAATATGATATATGTATTTGTTCTGCATATATAATGCCTGAAGGTATAGAAAAATCCTATATTCATTTAGCTAATAAATATAAGTATTTACGTAAAGAATTTCCATTCTTGAAAACTGATAACTTCATCTTTACATCACGTAAAGATTTAGTTAAATGCGATATTAAAATTGATGATAGAATTGATAATTTAAAAGGAGATTGTGTAAAACTATTATATACAGCTAGACATAATAAAGATATACCTAAAGAAGAACTGGATAAACTAGGTATTATAAGAGTAAATAATTGGCAGGAAATTAAAAATATTTTATTGGGGGATTAATATGAAATATTGGTGGTTAGAAAAATATAAAAACTTTAAAATTATACAGATAAAAGACTTAATCAAAGATATCAATTATTTTCTAACTATGCCAAAAAACTATGAAAAAACCTACAATATCTTAAAAAATGAAAATATTGAAAACTTAGAAGAAGAAGAATTACTAATTTTATTAAATACAATAGTAACTACTAAAAACGTAAAAGATAATAAACTAAGTTTAATAATAAAAAAATTATTAACTATTCCAGATAACAGTTTCCCTAAAAGTGATTATTCATTAGAAGAAACATTAGTAGAAATAAGTAAATTAAAAACCAATTTACCACATCAAGAAAAATTAGAAATAAATAATATAAGTATCTGCTACAACTGTTTAAACGTTTATTATGTAGATAAGATAAAAAATGTAAACAAGAAGAATTTATGTTTATGTCCTTTTTGTTTAAAAAGTAAATTATATTTTGATAACGACTATATCCCAATGAATTATACATTTATAAAATTAGCTAGTATTTATTATAAAACTTCTAGTCTAGGATGTACTTTTAGAGAAATAAAAAAAATGTTAAAGAAAAACATAAAACTAGAAACAGATATCAAGAACTACGATATAGATTTAACGGAAATATTTCCTTCAAAAGTAAAACCAATTGATGAAAAAATAATTAGTAAAAAAATATATGATTTATTAATGAAAAAAGAAGAAAACTTAGACCATGAAGTAACACTATATACAAAAGAATTAAATGATTTTAAGATGCTTATCCTACTTGTATCTATCATGGAAGTTCTATCTAATTCCATTTATTTAAAAGATATAATAATAGTATCACCAAATAAAAAAGTAATTACTGAATTGAAACAAACTATAAAAACAATAATTTCTAACTAACGAGTTTAATACTCGTTTTTATTTTTATAAGAAACCAAAACCAATCTCTATTCATATAATAAACTAGAGTTAGTGAGGTATTATATGAATCAAATATTTACACTAGATAATCTGAAAATAGGTAAGTGTTGTAAAGTAATAAAGATTAATAATAAAGATGATATTAGAAGAAGATTATTAGATTTAGGATTAATACCTGGTACTGTAATAGAAGCAGTATTAATAAGTCCTTTTAAAGATCCTATTGCTTATAAAATAAAAAATGCTACTATCGCAATTAGAAAATGTGACTCTAAAAATATTATTGTGGAGGAATTAGAGTGAAAAAGAAAATTGCTTTAGCTGGTAATCCTAATGTAGGAAAATCAACTATATTTAATGCACTAACAGGAATGCATCAACATACGGGTAATTGGCCTGGTAAAACAGTAACTCAAGCTATTGGTGAATTTAAATATAAAAGTAATGAGTATCAACTAATTGATTTGCCAGGAACATATTCTTTAATTTCTCATTCTGAGGAAGAAACAGTTGCGAGAAACTTTTTATGTTTCGAAAATTATGATGCAGTAGTAGTAGTTTGTGACTCTATGTGTTTAGAAAGAAATTTAAATCTAGTTCTTCAAATCCTAGAAGTAACACCAAATGTAATAGTATGTGCAAATTTATTGGATGAGGCTAGAAAGAAAAAAATATCAATAAATCTAGAGCTATTAGAAAAGAAATTAGGTGTTCCAGTAGTAGGTACTGAAGCTAGAACTAAAAAAGGTTTAGATGAATTATTAGAAAGTTTAGATAACATTGGAAATAGAAAAAAACAGGGAACTAAAGTAAGATATAAAAAAGAAGTGGAAGAAGCTATAAAAAAACTAGAAGACGTAATAAATGAATTGAATATAGATAAACTTTCACCAAGATGGTTATCTCTTAGATTAATTGAAAAAGATAAAGTGCTAGAAAAAGAAATAAAAGATTATTTAAAAAAAGATTCATTAGAGGATGAAAGAATAGAAAATATAGTAAAGAATAACCATATAGATAAAGATTATATAGTATCAGAAATAATGAAAAAAGCTGAGTCAATAATACATGATGTAGTTAAATATGAAAATGAATCTTATGAAAAAAGAAGTAGAAGAATTGATAAAATTTTAACTAATAAGATAACTGCTATTCCTATTATGTTAATAATGTTAATGGCTATTTTCTGGTTAACTATAACGGGTGCTAATTATCCCTCTCAGGCTTTATTTGATTTATTTTCATATTTAGAAAATTATATAATTAGTTTTCTGGAATTTTTAAATACACCTGAAGTATTAATAAGACTTCTAGTAGGAGGAATATATCGTACACTAAGTTGGGTCGTTTCGGTAATGTTACCACCTATGGCCATCTTTTTCCCACTATTTACATTATTAGAAGATTTAGGAGTATTACCTAGAATAGCATTCAACCTAGATAAAGCTTTTCAAAAATGTAGAGCCTGTGGAAAACAAGCATTATGTATGATGATGGGATTTGGATGTAATGCCGCTGGTGTAATAGGAACAAGAATAATTGATTCTAAAAGAGAAAGATTAATAGCTATTTTAACTAATAATTTAGTACCATGTAATGGAAGATTTCCTACTATCATCGTAATGATATCAATGTTTTTTGTAGGAACTACAACTAGCAAAACAGCTACACTAACGGAAGTCTTCATATTAACACTAATTATTATATTAGGAGTAGGCACAACTTTCTTAATATCATATATATTATCAAAAACAGTATTAAAAGGATTGCCATCATCTTTTACTTTAGAATTACCACCGTATCGTAAACCACAAATAATAAAAGTTATAATAAGAAGTATCTTTGATAAAACATTGCATGTATTACTTCGTGCTATAATTGTAACTATCCCAGCAGGTACCTTAATCTGGTTACTAGCTAACATAGACATAAATAATATTAGTATTCTAGCCCATATAAATAACATCTTAGATCCACTAGGTAATTTAATAGGGTTAGATGGTGTTATATTAACAGCTTTCATATTGGGTTTTCCAGCTAATGAAATAGTAATACCAATAATGATAATGAGTTATTTATCATTAGGAACAATAACTGATTACACAAGTATAACTGAATTAAAAACCTTACTTATAGATAATGGTTGGACAGCACTAACAGCACTAAATATGATTATTTTTACACTAATGCATTTCCCATGTTCAACAACTTGTCTAACTATAAAGAAAGAAACTAATAGTTGGAAATGGACAATATATTCAATATTAATTCCAACTATTTGTGGAATACTAATCTGTTTAGTAACAACACTTATTTTTAGATTATTTTTATAAGAGGCTTAAGCCTCTTTTTTTCGACATAATATCTTCTTCTAAATAAACTTTTACTAAATATATTTTAGTAGGAGGAACAACTATGATTAATAAAAATGGTCTAAGTAAAAATGAAGTAATTGAATCACGTAAAAAATATGGAACTAATGAAATAACTAGTAAGAAACAAAAATCCTTCTTAAAACAATTTCTAGAAACTCTAGGAGATCCTATAATAAAAATACTGTTAGTAGCATTAGCTATAAAAACGGTTTTCTTATTTCAAGATTTTGATTGGTTTGAAACATTAGGAATCATGATAGCTATCTTTTTATCTAGTTTCATTTCAACTATTTCAGAATATGGAAGTGAAAAAGCTTTCGAAAGACTTCAAGAAGAATCTTCCCGTATCAAATGTAAAGTAAAAAGGGATGGTAATTTAACAGAAATACCTATTGATGAAGTCGTAGTTGGAGATATTATAAAACTAGAAACAGGTGATAAAATTCCAGCTGATGGAATTATCATAGATGGAGAAATTAGTGTTGATGAATCAAGTTTAAATGGTGAAACAAAAGAAGCATATAAGTATAAAATTGAGGGAACACCTATAGATAAAAATAGAGTTTATCGTGGGTGTGTTGTTTATTCTAAAATGGCTTATATGAGAGCTGAAAAAGTAGGTAATGATACTTTTTATGGAAAACTAGCTGAAGAAATCCAAGAAGATAATCCAGATAGCCCATTAAAATTAAGATTAAGAAAACTAGCACAGTTTATAAGTAAAATTGGTTATATTGGAGCGATTCTAGTATCTATTTCATATTTATTTTCAGCTATCGTAATTGAAAATAATTTTGATATAAATAAAATTATAAATACTGTTACTAACTTTCATGAAATTGTTGGTCATTTAATTTATGCCCTTACTTTAAGTGTTACGATTATAGTAGTAGCAGTACCAGAAGGACTACCCATGATGATAACTTTAGTATTATCTTCTAATATGAAAAGAATGTTAAAAAATAATGTTTTAGTTAGAAAACTAGTAGGTATAGAAACAGCTGGTAGTCTAAATATTTTATTTACAGATAAAACAGGAACTCTAACTAAAGGAAAATTAGAAGTTGTAGGTTTTATATCGGGTAATTTAAAAAATTATAATAATGAATTAGAAATATCACATTATGAAAAACTATATAAATATCTAAAACTATCTCTAACATACAATAACGAAAGTATTCTTTCAAATAATGAAATAATTGGAGGTAATATTACTGATAGGGCACTCCGTAAATTTATCACAACACCAGTACCAAATATAAAAATAATTTCTAAAGTACCATTTAATAGTAAAGAAAAGTATTCTAGTACAGTAATTGAATATAAAGATGGTATAAATAAAAAAATAAATTTAATAAAAGGCGCACCTGAAGTACTACTAGATAAATGCACTAGTTTTTTAAGTGAAACAGGTAACAAAGTAAATCTTGATAAGAATAAATTAAAATTAAAACTAGATAATATTACCAAACAAGGTATTAGAGTAGTATTACTAGCTATCAATGATAATTATGATTATGAAAGAATGAATAAATTAACTCTACTAGGATTAGTAGTAATTAAAGATGAAGTAAGAAAAGAAGCAATAGAAGGACTTGAGTTAGTAAAAAAAGCTGGTATTCAAACTGTAATGATAACAGGTGATAATAAAGATACAGCTTTAGCTATTGGAAAAGAAGTTGGCTTAATAGAAAGTCCAAATGATTTAGTATTAACTAGTACCGAACTTAATAATTTGACATCTGACCAAATAAAAAAAATAATACCAAGATTAAAAATTGTAGCTAGAAGCCTACCTCAAGATAAAAGTAAACTAGTAAAAATAGCCCAGGAAATGGGACTAGTTGTTGGGATGACTGGTGATGGTGTTAATGATGCACCTGCACTAAAAAAAGCAGATGTTGGTTTTGCGATGGGAACAGGTACAGAAGTAGCTAAAGAAGCAAGTGAAATAGTAATATTAGATGATAATTTTTTATCTATATCTAAAGCTATTCTTTTTGGTAGAACCACCTTTAAAAGTATAAGAAAGTTTATTATATTTCAATTAACTGTAAATATGTGTGCAATATTCCTATCTATTGTTGGACCATTTATAGGAGTAGAAACACCAGTAACAGTTATTCAAATGTTATGGATCAATATGATCATGGATACATTAGCAGGTATTGCTTTTAGTTATGAACCACCACTTAAAGAATATATGGAAGAACCACCTAAAACAAAAACAGAAAATATATTAAACAGATATATGATGGATGAAATAGTATTTACTGGCGCATATTCATCACTATTATGCGTTTTCTTTTTAAAAAATGATTGGATAAGAAGTATATATCGTTATGATATCTCCTTTCATTATTTGATGACTGCTTTCTTTGCTTTATTTATTTTTATGGGAATATTTAATTGTTTTAATGCTAGAACTCATAGATTAAACCTATTAGCTAACTTATTAAAAAATAAAATTTTTATAGCTATAATAATTTTTATAATTGTAGTTCAAATATTACTTATCTATTTCGGTGGAGAACTATTTAGAACATATGGATTAACTTTAAAAGAATTAATTATAACTATACTATTAGCATCAACTGTCATTCCAATAGATTGGATAAGAAAATTATATCTTAGAAAAAAAGGATTAATAATTGGTGTATAGCAATATATTAAAAAATATGGTATAATAAAAAATATTAATGGAGGTATTCTATGAATAAAAAAATTATACCAATAGTTCTAGCAACTATATCAATTATATTGTCTATAATAGCAATCATTGTTTCAACTAACTCGAATTATTTTACATTTAAAAATGATACAAACAACCAAGATAATAATCAAAATGGAATAAAAGAAGATAAAGTTGAAACTAATAAAGATGAAAATAATAGCTCAGTAGATAAACCATCTTCTAATGATAATAGTAATAAGAATAATCAAAATACTACTGATAATAAAAAAGAAGAAACTAATAATAAAGTAGAAGAACCTATTACTAATAAAACTACTGAAAATGATGTTATTAGCTATTTTACATCAAAAGAAAAATCTATTTCTAAAACAGGTCAAGAAGATAAAACACTAAGAGAAAAAGCAAAAGAAACTTTTGTAACTATAGTTGATTTCATTTTCTATGATAAAGAAATTAAAGGATACACATTTAAGGAATTAACTACTAAAGCTAAATTAAAAGTAATTGAAATAGCTTTATCTATTGATAATAAAATAGATGAATATTTTCCGGATTATAAAGATGTTATAAAAGATAAATATAATAATATTAAAGGAAAATTAGCAGTAAAGTATCTAGAGTTTACATCAACTTTATGTGAAAAAGTAGGAGAAGATACTTGCAATAAAGCTAAAGAAGATTTTAACTCTATGAAAGAAAGTTTTGGATTAACTTGGGAACTAATTAAAGAATTAGCGGCAAGTGGTAGTGATAAAGTAAAGAAATTTTATGAAAACTGGAGAGACTCATAAGAGTCTTTTTACTTGCTTAAAATTAAAAAATGTAGTAAAATTAACACTAGTTTTGGAGGGATACTATGATACAAACTAAAAACGTAACACTTCGTTTTGGAAAAAGAACTTTATTTGAAGATGTTAATATTAAATTTACTGCTGGTAACTGTTATGGATTAATAGGAGCTAATGGTGCTGGAAAATCAACTTTCTTAAAATTATTAAGTGGTGAAATAGAAACATCAAGTGGTGAAATAATAATTAGTAAAGGTGAAAGAATTTCGACCTTAAAACAAAATCATTATGCATATGAAGAACATACAGTTATAGATACTGTTATTATGGGTAATACTAAGTTATATAGTATTATGAAAGAAAAAGAAGAATTATATTCACATACAGAGTTTACTGATGAAGATGGAATGAGACTTGCAGAACTTGAAGGTGAATTCATGGAACTTAATGGATGGGAAGCAGAAAGTGAAGCTGGTGAATTATTATCAAACCTAGGAATTGACGTATCACTTCATTATTCGCTAATGAGTGAAATTCCAGCAAAAATGAAAGTAAAAGTTTTACTTGCACAAGCTTTATTTGGTAATCCAGATATTTTACTTTTAGATGAACCAACCAACAACTTAGATATTGAAGCAATTAATTGGTTAGAAGAATTCTTAATAAATTATCCTAACACGGTTATTGTTGTCAGTCACGATCGTCACTTTTTAAATAAAGTATGTACTCATATTGCTGATATCGATTATACAAAAATTAAATTATACATCGGTAACTATGATTTCTGGTATGAATCTAGTCAACTTGCTTTAAAACAAATGAAAGAAGCCAATAAGAAAAAAGAAGAAAAGATAAAAGAACTTCAAGATTTCATAGCTAGATTCTCAGCTAATGCATCAAAAAGTAAACAAGCAACATCTCGTAAAAAGATGTTAGAAAAAATTGAACTTGACGAAATTATCCCTTCATCAAGAAAATATCCATATATCGATTTCAAACCTGAAAGACCAAGTGGAAAAGAAATATTAACTGTTAAAAACTTATGCAAAACAGTAGATGGTAAAAAGATTTTAAATAAAGTTTCATTTAGTGTTTTAAAAGGTGATAAAATTGCATTTGTTGGTAGTGATGAACTAGCTAAAACAATGTTGTTTAAAATATTAATGGGTGAAGAAAAATTTGATTC
>JAZOBJ010000003.1:0-39904 GCA_045595895.1 Candidatus Scybalousia sp.
ATATAATTTTTTCTTTATTAATAAATATATATGATAACTGTACTAGTTTAAAATCGTTGATAAAAATAGTTAAAAAGTTGGATGTAAGGAGTAATTAAAATGAATATTGAAAGTAAAATTGGTGAAGTTTTTAATAAATATAATTTTGTTTCATTCCCTAAACAATATAATGATACATTAATTGATGTTGTTGAGATGGCTGTTAGTATTTATGGTAATAATTTACTTAGTGTTACGTTAGGTGGTTCTGGTGGTAAAAATAAAATTATAGAAGGTTGGTCAGATCTAGATATTTATATTATTTTGAAATGTTATGATCTTGATCAAGTTAGAATTTTTGAAGATTATATATCTAGAAAAGATATACATATTGGTACTACTATATATTGTAAAGATGAAGTTTTAAATAAATTAGTTGATTTTAAAACTAAGGTAATGATATTTGAAAAGTATAATTATAATGTAAATCCAACTTTATATGGTGATGATTATTTTCCAGAGATTGTATATAGTGAGATTTATGAAAATGATAAACAAAATTATCCGGTTATACTACAGGCATTTAAGAGAATGTATATTCAAGTTCTTAATAATAAGAGAACAATTAATAAAGAATATATTAAAAAAATGTTGGTGTTGTTGAAATGTATATTTAGTAGTAGAAAGATGTTTGTTTATGGATACACCGATGTATTTGATGAATTTTATAAGATTAGTGGGATTGAAATATTAAATATGGAAAGTATAAAGTTAATGTTTAGTGATTTAGAAAAAAGTAGTGCTCATATTCGGAATGTTAGTAGAGAAATATTAGAATATATTGAAAATATTAAACCCTTTCAAATAAATATTAATGGAGAGGAAAATGAATGAAAGCTTTTTATATATTAAAGCCTGACTGTTTACAAAGAAAAGAAGTATTGGAGTATTATAGAAAATTATTGTATGATATTAAATATATAAGAAATATTCAACAATATCAAATAAGTTCTTGGAAAAATCTTTCTTGTTTAATATATGAACCTAATGATAGTTTAGTTGCTTCATTGGATATAGTAAAAATTAGGAAACAAATGTTAACAACAATAAAAGGTTATAATATTTTTTATGATGATACTGCTATTATAAATATATTTGATGTAGAAAATGATATTTCTTTGCTTAAAGAACTTGAAAAGATAAAATATGATATTAGGAAAAAGTTTGTTTTAAATACTGATAAAAATTATATCAAATTTCTAAATTTAAATGATAATGATTTGTTGTGTAATAGATTGATAGATATAGACATAGATAAATTAAAAGTGGATTGTGTTAGGCTTAATTTTGATCAAGTGATGGAAGATGAAAACTATAAATTGGCATTTTTTAACTGTATTCATTTTCCAGAACCTGAAGTAGAATTTATAGAAAAAGATTTAGATATTATAATGTCTAATAATGTGCTGTTAAAGAAGTTATAGGAGGTAATTATGGGTAAAAGAGTAAGCGCAAGAGCTATTATAATTGAAGAAAATAGTATTCTAACTATGTTTAGAAGAAAAAAGAAAGATAATGGAGTAGTTAAGGAGTATTATGTTATACCTGGTGGTGGAGTAGAAGATGGTGAAACAATTCGTGATGCTTGTATTAGGGAAATAAAAGAAGAATATAATGTTGATATTAAAATACTTGGCTATTTAGGATTTGATGAGAAAGAAGATACGATTGGTCATATGTTTCATTGTGAAATTATTTCAGGAGTACCACAACTTGGTGGTGAAGAATTAGCTAAGAATAGTGAAGATAATTATTATGAAATTAAAAATGTAAATCTTAGTGATATAGATAGTATTGATATTGATGCTAAAGATTTTATTTTAAAAGCAGTTAATAAAGAATATATTGCTGAATAGTAAGGATACCTAAAGGTATTCTTTTTTTGTCAACATTTTACCTTGTATGCATAAATTAAACTAGAGGAGGGATATTATGGCTAGTACTCGTGAAATTGTGACAAAAGCAGTTGTGGGTAAGGGTAAGAAAACATTTACTACTACTAAAGCAGTAACTCCTGATTGTCGTCCAACAACTATTTTGGGGTGTTGGGTTATTAACCATACTTTTAGAGGCTATCGAAATGGTAATAAGATAAATATTGAGGGTAGTTACGATGTAAATATTTGGTATTCTTGTGAAGGGGATACAAAAACAGAAGTTGTACGTGAAACAACTAAATATTTAGAAGAAGTTAATGTTCCTAAAACTAGTGATAATGATATTACAAATGAAGATATTATCATTAGAAGTTTAAAACAACCATCTTGTACGAGAGCTGACATAGTAGACGGTAAGGTTGAGTATACAGTTCAAAAAGAACTTGGAGTTGAGATTGTTGGGGATGTTAAAGTTAAAATTTCTTATGATGAAGAAGAGGATCCTTGGGAAGTTATTGTTGATGAGTTAGATGAAACTGATATTCAAAATGCCGAGGATGCAATTGATCAAGAAGTAAATGAAGAGTATTTAGGTTAACTATATACTCTTTTTTGTGTTAATTAACATTTTTATTGTATTTATAAATTGGTTATGATATTTTTAATATGGAGGTTATAATATGGATTATAAAGGTTATATTATTGAACTTGAAAATGTTTATAATCATGATTATCAAAGTGATTCTTATAAAGCTGTTGTTTTAGATAAAGATTCTAATGTTGTTAAAAGAGGAACTGATCTTTTTTCTATAGAAAATGATGCTTATAGAGATGGAAGGGAAATTATTGATTCTATACTTATTGATAATAAATTTAAAGAGTATGGAATTAATTATAATCAAAAAGTTTGGACTAAGAAGGAAGATAAATTAGGTTATTCTGGTAGAGCAATATTATTTTCTATATCTTTTGTCCTTATAATTACATTATTATTTATTATTTGTATATCTTTATCTAATAATAATTTAAATTTTGGTGTATTTTTGTTAGTAATGGTATTATTCTTTATTTCAGTTTTCTTATTTTATAAAAAGTGTTTGTCAGGTTATTTTACTACTTTTATTTTTGATAATGGTAAATTATATATAACTAAATTTTATAATGAAAATTCAGCTACAGCTGTTTCTCTTTCTTCTTTTGGTTTTGAAGGTATTGCTGCAGCAGTTGCACTTGAGGGTAATGAAATTAATATAGATTATCAAAAAAATATGAAAGACATTGATGATGCATTTAAAGTCAGAAATAAAAAATCTGTTAGTATTTGGACTATAGTTAATGTAGAAGAAGTAAAAAAGATTGATAAAGATAATTATAAAATTACTATTGATTACTATAAGGGTGAATCTAGTAAGAAAAAAAGAAAAACTATTCATTTAAGAAATGAATATAATGATTTTTATGCGTTAATTAATTGCTTTAATATGTTAAATGATTTATAAAAGATAACTGTTAACAAAAAAAGGTTGACAGTTGTTTTTTTGTTGTGTATAATAAGTTTAAATTTAGAAATGGAGGGATTAACATGGCAGTTAAATTAAGACTTACAAGAATGGGTGCTAAAAAGAGACCTACTTACCGTATCGTTGCTAGTGATTCTAGACAAAAAAGAGATGGTGAATATTTAGAATTAGTTGGAACTTATAATCCAATTGCTGATGAAACTAAAATTAATGAAGAAGTTGCTTTAAAATGGCTAAAGACTGGTGCACAACCTTCTGATACTGTTAGAAATTTATTATCTAAGGCTGGTATCATGAAGAAATTTGCTGAAGAAAAACAAGGTAAATAATTATGAATTTAATAGAATTAACTGAATTTTTAGTAAAATCACTTGTTGTTGATAAAGACAATGTATCAGTAAAAGAATTTGAAAGTGACGAAGAAAATACTGTCCTTATTCAAGTGCTAGTTTCTAGTGAAGATATGGGTAGAGTAATTGGAAAAGGTGGAAAACTTGCTAATGCTGTTAGAACTTTAGTTCAAGCTAGTAGTTACACTAAAGATAATAAAAAAGTAAGAATCAATATTGATAGCTTTTAAGAGTTATCATTGATTCTTTTTTTATTTTAAAAATAGTGTTAATACTATGTCGCCTATAAATAATAATATTAATGAGTAGGTTAGATATTTTGGTATTAGTTTCTCTATTTTATCGAATATGGGTTTTAAAACATATATTACTAAAATACTAGCTATTCCCCACATGTTAGCTGTTTCTAGTGAGATATATGGGCCAATGTTAAATTTATGTTTTTCATAGTTCCATAATTCAGTATCAAAAATAAATTTTATTATATAACCACCTAGTGCTTCTATTAGTGAAAGAATTATCATAGCAGTTATGTAAGTAATTAATACTTTAAATAATAGTTTTCTTTTTAGTGTTATTCTTTTTATTAATTTATTAATTAGTAGAATTAGTATTACCCCAAAACCGTAAACTGGTGTCCACCATCCATATAAAATTCCACTAGTAAAATTAGAGACAAATACTGTTTCTATAAAGTGTCCAATAATAGAAAAAATAAAAAAATAATTTATATAATACATGGAATCACCATTTTTATTATGTACATAATTTTGTTTTTTATAATTGTTCTAAATCATAAAGTGTATTATAATTATTATGTTAGGAGAGTTTATGGAAGAATTGAAACATTTAGGAATTATCATGGATGGTAATGGTAGATGGGCAAAGATGCGTAAACTTAAAAGAAGTTTAGGACATAAAGAGGGTAGTAAAACTTTAAAGAAACTTTGTCTACATTTGGTTGATAAAGATATTAAATATTTATCTGTTTTTGCGTTTTCTACAGAAAATTTCAAAAGAGATAAAGAAGAAGTAGACTACTTAATGGATCTATTTATTACTATGTTTAAAACTGATTTTAAAGATTTAAAAGAAAAAGGTGTTAGAGTTATATTTTCAGGAAGAAGAGAACCTTTAAGACAAGATGTTTTAGATAGTATGGATAAAATTACTGAAGAAACAAAGAATAATAATAAACTTGTTTTGAATGTTTGTTTAAATTATGGTGGTCATAGTGAAATAGTAGATGCCACTAAGAAGGTTAGTGAATTAGTTTTAAATGGCGAAATTGATCTTGATGATATCGATGAAAGATTGTTAGAAAAATTTTTATATCAAGATATCCCACCAATTGACTTATTAATTCGTACTAGTGGTGAATACCGTATTAGTAATTTTATGTTATGGCAAATGTCTTATAGTGAGTTGTATTTTTCTAATACATTGTTTCCTGATTTTGATAGTAGTGAACTTGATATGATAATTGATAATTATTATAAGAGAGATCGTAAATTTGGAGGTGTTAAAAATGAAGAATAGAGTAATTAGTTCTATCATTTTATTATTAGTTTTTATTCCTTTTATAGTAAAGGGTGGAATGTTTTTTGCGGGATTAGTGTTAGTTGTTGGACTTCTTGCATTTAGGGAATTATTTAATTTAAAACTTAAAGAAAGGAAACTTTCTATATTACTAGAAGTTTTAGCTTATCTAGCTGTTGGTTTTTTAATTTTAAATAATTATCAAAGTAAAGAATTAACAGTGGTACTTGATTATCGTATTTTAACATTTATGTTATTTGCATTTATGGTTCCTTTAGTGATAATTAGCGATAATAAGAAATATAATTTACAGGATGCATTGTATTTGATAGGTAGCGTATTGTTTATTGGGTTATCTTTTAATTTAATGATATTAATTAGAAATTATTCAGTTAATCATTTTTCATATTTAGCTATAGTTGCGTGTGTTACTGATTGTTTTGCATTATTTGTGGGTAAACTTATTGGTAAGTATAAACTTGCGCCTAAAGTTTCACCTAATAAAACAATAGAAGGTTTTGTTGGTGGTACTTTGATGGGAACGTTTGCAGGTATTTTATATTATTTAACAGTTATTAATGGTAAAATTGATTTTAGTCATATATTGATTGTTACTATAACACTATCTATTATTGGTCAAATTGGTGATTTGGTTTTTTCACAAATTAAAAGATATTATGGTGAGAAAGATTTCTCTAATCTGATCCCAGGACATGGTGGGATTCTAGATTTATTTGATAGTATTGTTTTTGTTACAGTAACGGCTATTTTATTTTTAACAATTATATAGGAGGAAATATGTTGAATTTAATTTATTTTATAGTTATATTAGGTATTATTGTTTTGGTTCATGAATTTGGACATTTTATATTTGCTAAAATATTTGGTATTTACGTATATGAATTTGCGATAGGTATGGGGCCAAGATTATTTCACTTTAAAAAGGGTGAAACAGAATATTCAATTAGAGCTATTCCAATTGGAGGTTTCTGTTCTTTAGCTGGTGAAGATACTGAAGGTGATGATCAAAATGATATTCCTAAAGATAGAAGGTTACAAGCTAAACCCGTTTGGCAAAGATTTTTAGTAATGTTTTTTGGGGCAGGTAATAATTTCATTTTGGCATTTATAGTTTTATTAGTGATTGGTTTAGGTTGGGGTGCAGCAACTAGTAAGCCTATTGTTACAGAATTAGTTAAAGATAATCCTGCTGAAATAGCTGGTATTGAAGTGGGAGATTATATTTTAGAAATTAATGGTCATAAGATTAAAACTAGTGATGATGTTTCAATTTATTTACAAGTTGAGGATAAGAGTAAACCAATAACTTTTACTGTTAGACGTGATGGTAAAGAGGTAGATATTAATGTTACTCCTAAAAAAGAAGAAGTAGATGGAAGTACAGTATATAGAGTTGGAATTATCTCAGAGGGTGAAGTAGAAAAAGGTTTTATTGCTTCAGTTAAATATGCCTTTACAAAGATGGGGGCACTATTTAGACAAATGTTTATTACATTTAAGGCTTTATTTACTGGAGGACTTTCTGTTAATCAATTATCTGGACCTATTGGTATTTATAATGTAGTTGGTCAACAAGCAGAAGCAGGATTTCAAAATCTTTTATATCTAACAGCCCTTTTAAGTATTAATGTTGGATTTATTAATTTAATACCTTTTCCAGCATTTGATGGTGGTAGACTAGTTTTCTTAGTTATTGAAAAGATTAAAGGTAGTCCAATAAAACCAGAAACAGAAAATAAAATACATACAATTGGTTTTATATTACTATTGGCACTTATGATTTATATTACATTTAATGATATATTTAGGTTATTTTAAAAAGATCAATTTTTTGATCTTTTTTTAATTTTATCGAAGAAATTTGCCATCTTTTAAACATAATCTTATTAGGAGGTGTTTTACTATGAATGAATTGAAAGAAAATATTAATATAGAAAACATGATATATGAGATTAGAGGAAAACAAGTAATGTTAGATAGTGATTTGGCTAAACTTTATCAGTGTGTTAATGGTACTAAGTCTATAAATTTGGCAGTTAAGAGAAATATTAACAGATTTCCTGAAAGATTTATGTTTCAATTGACAACAGAAGAGTATGATTATTTGCGGTTTCAATCTGAAACCACAAATAATCATATGACAAGAACTTTACCTTATGTTTTTACAGAACAAGGTGTTGCGATGTTAGCAACCATTTTAAAAACTAGTGTGGCTGTGGAAGTAAGTATTAAGATAATGGATGCCTTTGTATTAATGAGAAAATATTTAGCTTCAAACAGTTATGAAAGACGAATATCTAATATTGAAACTAAGCTAATTGATTATGATAAAAAGTTTGATGAGGTTTTTGATAAATTGGAACCTACTGTAAATAATCATTTGTTTTATAATGGGCAGATTTATGATGCTTATTCATTATTAGTTGATGTATTGAATAGTGCTAAAATGAGTGTCATTTTAATTGATAATTATGTAGATAAGAAATTTCTTGACATTGTTTCTAATATAAAAGTTGATGTAATCATAATAACGGGTAATAAATGTGGTTTAACTAAGATTGATATAGAAAAATATAATAGTGAGTATAATAATTTGATTGTTAAATATAATTCTAGTTTTCATGATAGATTCATAATTATTGATAATAACGTTTTATATCATTGCGGTTCGTCATTTAAAGATTTGGGTAAGAAGTGTTTTGAAATAAGTAAGATAGTGGAGAACGAAGTATTGGATAAACTAAAAGAAAAAATAAGATCGATTGATCTTATTCTTCAATAAAGCCACTTGCTTTAAATTTAGATATTATTTTATCTACGGATACACTTCCATTAATTCTTGTTGATTTAGTAATTTCTTCGCCATCATTATAGAAGATAACAGTAGGGGTACCAGTTACTCCTGTTTTTAATTCTAACTTTTCATATTCCTCTTCAGTTATATTGTCAGTGTTAATATATTTAACTTCTATTTTATATTTGTTTGCTACTTCTTTAAGTTTAGGACTGAAATTAATACATGCACTACAATCTGTTCTCATAATTTCTAAAATGAATGTTTCTTTATTATTAATTAATTTTTCATATTCGCTATAACTAATTTCTTTTACATAATTTTTTGTACATCCTGTTAGTATGAATGTTACTATAATAATTATTCCTAATTTTAAATATTTTTTCATAATTCACCTCGTTCTTTTTAAGTATATCATAAAATTATTTCTTTTTACTTTTTTTTTAATTTAGTTATGATATAATATAACTAGAATAAAATAGGAGGTAGTAATATGATACTTAGAAAGCCTTATGCCTTTTTAATTAAATATTTTCAAAGAATAAATTTATTATTACTTCTTTTAGTGTGTTTTGTTTTTTATAAGAATGTTCAGTTGTATCAATTTGCGAAAGATTATGTAAATACTGGTGTTTATAATACTATTATTGATCCTATTACTAATTATACTAATGGATATGTATATTTAGCTTTTATATTAATATTAGTTATTTCTGTAATCCTTGCTTATTTACTTCGTTATAAAGATAAGCCATATGCTAGTTATATAGTAATATTTGTTGTTAATGTAATTACTTTAGGATTCTTTATATATACCCATAATTATTTTGAATATACAGCAGTTAAAGGCTTTTTACTTGTTGCTTCAAAAGTTGTTAAAGATTTATTATTTATTTCACTTTTACCTTATTTTCCACTTATATTTATACTTTTGATTAGATCAATTGGAATCGATTTAAAAAGTTTTGGTTTTCATGAAGATAAGGAATTTGTGGAAATAAATGAAGAAGATAGAGAAGAAGTTGAAGTAGAAGTTGGTTTTGATAGAGATAGATGGGTTAGAAGAATAAAATATAGTATTCGTCATTTTAAGTATTTTTTCTTAGAACATAAAATTACTTTAATTAGTTTGTTTTGTGTATTAGTAGCTGTTTTTGGTTTTGTTTTTTATAATAATGTTTATGTTAAAAATAGAATATATAGTATGAATGAAGCTTTACGTAGTAATAATTATAGAATTACTGTTAATAATACTTATTTAACGGATAAAGATTATACTGGTAATATTGTTTCTGAAGAAGGAAGATACTTTATATTGGTTGATTTAAAGATACAAAATTTATTAAGTATTTCTAGAAATTTTGATATTGAAAAAGTATTACTTTTTATAGATAATGATTATTATGTTCCTACAACTAGGTTTAATTCATATTTTACTGATATGGGTAATTTATATGATGGGGGGAGTATTGATCCTAACGATACTACTTCTTATGTTTTAGTTTATGAGATAAATAAACCTAGTAGTAAAGCTAATTTCTTGCTTAAATATCAAGATTTAAATAGTAGAGATAGTAAATTAATTAGAGTTAAAATTAAGGTATTAGATATTAGTACTTTTAAGACTAAGGGTAATTATAATTTTAAACAAGAAGCTGTTGTTCCAATAAATGAAAATGAAACTGCTAAGTTTAAACTTAATACTTTTGAATTTTTAGAGTCAGTAGATTATCGTTATCAACAGTGTGAACCATATTCATGTCCTATTTATGAGAAGACGGTTAATGCTCCTAAAGGATATAAAATTTTATATTTAAAGGGTGATTATGGTGTTTATTCTACTAAAGAGTTTAATTCATTTTTGAAGAAATATGGAAAATTATATTATAAAAAAGATGGTAAATATATACAAAGAAAAATTAGTTTTGCGGTAAATAGGGATTATCAAGGTAAACATATTTATTTATTAGTTCCTGATGAAGTAGCAAATAGTGAAGATTTATCTTTATTATTTACAATTCGTACTTATCAGTATTTTTATAAAATAAAGGGTGAATAATTATGAATAAAAAAAATTTGAAAAAAATTATTGTATTAGCTAGTGTTGGTTTAGTATTAATAGTTGTTGGTTTTTTATCTTGGGAGTTTTATTTTTCTAAACAATTAATATTTAAAAATCAGGAAAAAGAATTTTTAGAAGTAGTAGAAAGATATTATTCTATGAATAAACAACATTTACCTAAAAAAGGTGAAACACGTGAAGTAGTACTACAGTTTTTATATGATGGTAATCATTTAAGTGATTTATATATTCCTAAAACTAAGGAACTATGTGATAGTAATGGTAGTTGGGTAAGAGTTTATAATAATAATGGTCAATATGAATATACTACTTATTTAAAATGTGGAAAGTATGAATCTAAAGTAGATCATACTGGACCAGAAGTTGTTTTAAATGGTGGTAATACACAGGTTATTTCTATAGGTAGTGATTATGAAGAATTAGGTGTTAAGAGTGTTATTGATAAAGTTGATGGGCCTATAAATGTATCTAGTGTTATAATTGACTCTAGTAAAGTAAATACATCTAAGATAGGTAGTTATGAAGTTACTTATACTATTAGTGATAAGGCATATAATAAAACTGTTGTTACAAGAGTAGTTAATGTTGCATATAATTTAACTGATGTAGTTAAAAATGCTACAGATGATTCTAATTATTATAAGGGAGTAAATGTTAATAATTATTTACAGTTTTCTGGAATGCTTTGGCGTATAGTCAATGTTAATGAAGATGGTAGTATTAGAATTGTTAGTGATAAAGCAGTAACTAATCTTAGAAGTGATTATGAACAATATAAAGATTCTAATATAGATAAGTGGTTAAATAATTATTTTTATTCAAAACTTAATGAAAATAGTAAAAAATACTTACAAAATAGTAATTATTGTGTTGGTAATACTATTTCAACTAATGATTTGAATGGTTTTTGTTCTGAAAGTCTTAATCTTAGTATTGGTCTTTTAAATACTAAAGATTTTTTAAACAGTTTTATTGGTAACGATAGTTATTTATGTGATAATTCTTTCTATTTATTAGGTGGTAAGATTAATAATAATGGTGTGGTTGCTAGTTGTTCAAGTAAGGAAAAAGTTCAAACTATTACAGAAGGTTCTATTCCATCTATTAGGGTTAGCCTTACTTTAAAACCTAATTTATATATGATGGTTGGTACTGGAGAACAACAAAACCCTTATAAATTAGATGATTATAACTATGGAAAAGTTAATGATAAAATAAGTACTCGTTTAATTGGTGAATATATTGTTTATTCTGGTATTACTTTTAGAATAATAGGTTTCGATAGTGATATGAACGCTAAAGTAATTATGAGTGAACCATGGAAAAATATTAGTACAGGGGAATTATTAAAAGTAACAGTTAGTAATTTGGAAGATTATATTTTTAATGTTACGAATGAAGGTAATCCAGGATATATATTAAATAATGAATTTATTGAATATATTGATGACAGTAAATTAGTAGATGGTAGTTTTGATATTCCTACGAATATAAGTAATAAATTATATGATGATTATTCCAAAACTACGATATATACAAAAATAGGGTTGCCTACTACGTATGAATTATTTTCTACTGCAGCTGATACCAGTGTTGCTAGAAATGAACTTTATTTATATTCTGATGCATCTAGTAATGGGCAGATGGTTTTTATGTTGAATGGTGCTAATGGTATGATGTTTGAATTAGGAAAGACTGATTTTTATTCATATGCAGTAAGACCAGTTATGTATTTAAAAAATGATTTGAAGGTAGTAAGTGGACGTGGAACTTTATTAGATCCATATTATATGAAGTGATGAGGTTATGAAAAGGTTTAAGAGAAAAAAAATATTATATATATTATTAATTTTATTAGTAATTTTAATTATAGTTTTATTATTGACTAGTAGTCATAGTCCTGGAAAAAAATTAAAAATAATGGATGTTTCTTTTGATGATAGGACTGAGGAGCTTTCAAAAGTTAGTTTTGATGAAGCTATACCTGTAGGTTGGGTACAAGTTCAAGGTACTAATATTGATTTACCTGTGTTGATTGTTGGTATAAATGCTGATATACCAGTTACTGAAAATTATAGTTGGCAGAGTATTAATTATAATCAGGGTGAGAATAGAGAAGTAATTATTAGTCATAATTTACTTAATTTATCAAGCAATCCTTCTACTAATATGAAAGAGTTAAATTTTTTTGAAGGATTAATGGCTTTTGTATATCATGATTTTGCAGAGGAAAATTTATATATTGAATACTTAAAGGATGGTAAAAGAGAAGTATATGCTATTTATGCTGCTGGTTTTTATGATAACGAATATGATTTAGGTCAAAGTTATTCTTCTCCAAAAAACATAAATAATTACATTGAGATGGTAAGAAATAATAGTATTTATGATTATGATATTGAAGTTGATAGTAGTGATAAGTTGATTACTTTAAAAACCTGTACACGATTTTTTGGTAATAGTGAAAAACAACAATTTCAAATTGATGCTAGAAAATTAAGTGATGATGAAAAAACTTATTATTATTCAGTTGAAAAGAATTCTTTATACTATGAATTACTTGAAGAAAGTGGTCAAATAACAGTTTCTTAGAAAAAAGTTAAAATTAGTGTAGAAAATTCTTTTTTCTATGTTATAATTATTTTATAGATATAGTAAAGAGGTGTTTTTATGAAAAAGGGAAACAAGTTTTTACTTCCGTTATTCTTTTTGCTTACATTTTTTGTTGTAAGTGACTGTGTTTATGCAGAAGAAAAAACTGGAAAAGTTTGTTTAGATTCGGGTTTTTATTCTATTATGTGGGATTCCGATATTTCCACTAATTTTCGACTTGGAGATGTAACTGAATCAAATATTGAACTTGGTAATACTGCACCAGGTGGTGCTACTGATGTTGAGACATATAAGTTTGAAAAGACACAAATTGCTAATAAGTGTTATAAAGATAATGATGGTTTATATTATAGTTGTCCGACACCAGAAGATTTATCTATTTCATTTAATGACTTTGTTAAAATGAAAAGTGACGGTACATATCAAAATATAACTACTAAGGTAAATAATGATTTTACTATAAAAGTATCAATAAATAATATTTATAGTAAGGTTAGTACTGATGTTACTTTAAGATATGTTGATAAAAATAATGCTAATACTAATGAACTTAGTTTAGATAAAGTTTCTGGAGGTTTTTTAACTTTATCAAATGGTAAATGGGTAATAGATAAGGTTAAACCTGGTAGTGTTGTATATATTGAAGTATATATTAAGAAAAGTACTGATAGTAATTGTAATGGTACTATGATTGGTACATTTGAATTTATAGTTGATGATTTAAACGATTATGAATTAGATAATCCTGCTATTAAGAGTCCTTCTCAATATGGTTGTGATGTTGTTAAAAATAATAATAAGGTTTCTGATGATTATAAAAAAAGTGCTGTTCCTGAGTGTTATAGTGGTAAAATTTCATATTTAGAATATAAAAATTTAAAGAATACTATTAAGGAAAAATGGAATAAAGTTATTGCAATTTATGATAGTTTTCCAGACGAAGATAGTTTAGGTGCTTCTGATTTTACTTGTACTGAGGGTATTAAAACTTCTACAAATACAAATTTAAATATTTCACGTAGTGGTAAATATTGGAGTTTGAACTGTTATGAAAGTTATACTGCTGATCCAGATGGTCCTAAATTGGTTAAAGCTGGTGGTGGATTTGAGTATAGCTCGGATTTTACTGTTCAAAGAACTTGTACTATTTCGCAAATAAGTAGACCAACTCGTAAAACTCAATGTAATGTTAGTTATAGCAGTGCGTGTACATATCCTAGTGGAGAAATTACTAATATAAATGATCCTAGCCGTGGTGGTCCTGATGAAGATTTTGATTCTTGTGTGGAAACTTGTGATGGTGGTAAGTATAGTCAAAGTTGTATTAATTCATGTTATAAACAAGTTTATGGTAGTGAAAGCGATAGACAACTTAATTTTACTTCACAATTGAACTATGGTTTTAATAAGGTGACTTTAAAACCTTTAGTTGCTGATCCTACTTCAGTAAAGATAACTAAGACTGGTACTGCGGTGCTTGGTAGTTTTACACCTGGTACTGTAGCAGGTAGTACTTGTGGTGGAAGTTATCCATGTATATCAGTAAGTGGTAAAAATAGAATGTGTAAATTATGTACTACTACATTAGATGGTCATACATTTACAAATGTAATTACTGATTATTGTGGAAATCGTGGTACTTATTGTACATATTATAAAACAGTTTCACCAGAAGGGTGTAGTACAAATGCAGATGGTGAATATTATAATGCTTTAGCTGAATCTGAAAGAGAGTTACGTAGTTTTGAGTCTATAGCTGCATCATATGAAAATATAAATAATGGTGATTATGAGATTCAAATACAAGATTCTTATTTAAAAGATAAAAATGGTAAATCTTATGTATTTAAAGTTGACTCTAAAAATAATCCAAAGGTTACTATTGATGATAATTACGATGTAGCAGAAGATAGCAAAAAGACTGTAGTTAGTGGTTCTACTATGTTAGGAAATAGTGGTGGAAAGAGTGTAACATTTAATCAAAAAACTGTTAGAACAAAAACTATAACTGTTAAGTTACCAGCATCATATGTTTCTAGAGTTAGTAGTAATATACATTATGCTTCTGATAATGATTTAGAAAATGGTTATACTATTAATCTTCAAAATAGTAAAACGTTTAAGAAGGTAGAAAATTTTAATGTTAATAATTACTATAGTAAAGATTACCGTTATTATACTAGTTTATGGAGTAATAACATAAATGTTTATTTTGAAGGTAATTATGTAAAATTACAAAGTAATCCTGATTATCCTAATAATATTAAAATTATTAGTAGTAATGTAGGAACTGGTGGAGGATTTAGTTCTGATATTGGTTGTTATTACGGTGTATACAATGAATTCTATGATAAAGAAGAACCAGATGATTGCGATCCTAAAAAGGAAATATGTGATGGCGGTATTCAATGGATTTATCGTCCTATAGAATTAACTGATGTATTCCCTAATAATCGTGAACCTAGATGGAATTGGACAGGTACACTAAATAGAAGTAATCATACTTATACTGGTGCTGCAAGGTTTAGTGATCAAACAACTCTAAGATATAATATTGATCCTGTTGATTTAACAAGGGATATTGAAGCTAAAGGAAATACTATTTTTGATGTTAAAAAGGATGCTTCAGAAGTTGATTATGAATTTGTTTTAACAAAAGAAAATTTAGATAACATAAGAAATTATAATAAGAATGTTAATGATTATAATGGTGATGGTTATAATAACTATATGGATTATAATATGAGCTGTTATAAAGATGCTAGTGGTAAAGAAATATGTACTAGCAGATTCTTAGATAATATTAATGCTAATTCTGGTACAGAATCTACATCTAATTTTATTACTTATAGTGTTTCAGGATTTACTATTGATGCTAGAAAGAATATAGCTGGATGTAATAATAGTAAGAGTGGCGCTTGTATTGAGATTGGTGGTTAGGAGGTAATTATGAGTAAAGGAATGACTATTGTAGGAATAATCATTATTGGGGTATTAACTTTATTTGTTGTTAATATTGTTCAGAATTACCAAACTGGTAGTGAATTAGATTATTATTTATTAGAAGAAACGACTGAGGCTGCTATGATTGATGCTGTTGACTTAGGATACTATCGTACTAGTGGTGGTATCCTGAGAGTTGATAGAGAAAAGTTCTTAGAAAGCTTTGTTAGACGTTTTGCAGAAAGTGTAAATCGTGATCGTAATTATAAAATTAGGATCTTAGATTTCAATGAAACACCTCCTAAGGTGAGTATACAAGTTGGTTCAAATACCGTGGCAACTTTTGCAGGGGATGATTTTGATATCGTTCATCGTGTTAGTGGTATTTTAGAAACAAAATATAATGAAGAAAGACTACTTGGAGAAGTAGGCGAATAGGAAAGGGGAAATGAAAAATGAAAGGTAATTTTTCAATGACAATTAAAAAGTTCTTTACTAATAAGAACACTGTTACTATTGTTGGAGTACTTCTTGCAGTAGTAGTTTTATATGTTGGATATAATGCACGTATTAAATCGGCAATTAATCCAATAAATGTACCATATGCAAAACAAACAATTGAACCAAGAACAAAAATAACTAGTGATATGATTGGTAGTATTCAAGTACCACCAGCAATGTTAAAAGGAAACGCTATTACAGAAGTATCTAGAATAGTAGGTAGATATGTAAGAGCAGATTCTATTATTCCAAAGGGAAGTTTATTTTATGGAGATATCGTAGTATCAGCTAGTGATTTACCAGATTCAATTATTTATGATTATCAAGAAGGACATGTTTTAGTAAATATGGCAGTTACTACTGCTACTACTTATGGTAATAAAGTGTTCCCTGGTAATTATATTGATATTTATGTAAAAGCCGTAAATAAAATTGATGAAGAAAATATAACTAGTGATACAAAAGATAAAATTATGGTAGGTAAATTACTTGAAAATGTTAAGGTAATTGATGTAGTTGATTCTAATGGAGCAAGTGTATTTGAAAATATGGAAGATATTAAAACTCCAGCTCAAATCATATTTGCAGTACCAGAAGAATATCATATTTTACTTCGTAAAGCTATGTATCTTAGAACTTATGAAGTAACATTAATTCCAGTACCTACTGCTGAGTCATTAAAAGAAAATCCTGGTGAAGTAGCTATTTCTAATGAAGGAATAAAAGATTTCATTAATAAGGTTACTATTTGGGATGCAAATTATGAAGAAAATGGTAATCCAGAATTAAACGGTAACCAATAAAAGAATATAAGCAAAGAATAAAAAGGGGAAATCATTATGAGAGACAATATGTTCGAGCAACTTGATTTCGGAGCATTTAAAGAATATATCGATAATGATGATATTACCGATATATCGTATACGAATAATGGTCAGATTTGGCTACGTTCGTTAGAAAAAGGTTCTTATCGAGTTGATAATCCAAATATTAATAATGCTTTAGTAGAAAAATTAGCATTTCAGTGTTCTAATGTTATGGGTACTACTTTCAATAATGCAAGTCCCTTTTTAGATGCTGAAAGTCCTGAACTTCGTATGAACTTTGTACATGAGTCTATTGCTACTAATGGTATAGCTCTTGTTATACGTAAAACACCTGCTAAGATTCGTTTAAAAGAAGAAAATTTATTAAAAGAAGATTATATTACTAAAGATATACATGATTTTTTAATAAAATGTGTTTTAGGACATTGTAACATAATAGTATGTGGTGAAACTGGTTCAGGTAAAACTGAGTTTGTTAAATATTTAGCTAGTCATACTAAAGAAAATGAAAAGATTATTACAATCGAAGATACTCTAGAACTTCATTTGGATAGAATTTATCCTAATCGTGATATAGTAGCAATGAAGACTAATAATATTGCATCTTATACTGAAGTTTTAGTTACATGTATGAGACAAAATCCTAAATGGATTTTATTATCAGAGGTTCGTAGTGCTGAAGCTGTTAGTGCTGTTAGAAATTCAATTTCATCAGGACATAATATCTTATCAACTATTCACTCTGATAAAGCTAGTGCTATTCCACATAGAATGTATTCCTTAATGGAAACAGATATAGATGTTGAACAGTTCTTAAGTACAATTTATCGATATGTACAAATTGGTGTTCATATTAAAGCTTATTTTAGTCCTAGTCGTGGTAAGTTCCATCGTGAGATTGATGAGATAACAGAGTTTTATATAGATGAAGAAACAAATGAACCTGTTTACAATACTATTTATCAAAAGACTATGACGGGTAAGATTATGAAAAAAGAACCTAGCAAACATTTAATTAATTATTTATTAGGACAGAATATTGATTTAAATGATACTACTTTTGATAATAATGATTCAGAAGAGTTTGATTTAGATAAAATAGTTGAAGAACAAGAACAACTGGTTAAAGAATTGGAACCTAAAAAGGATGTAAGTTCTAGTAATTCAGAAGTTGTTCCTACTAATGAACCTAAGATAGATCTTTTAAGTTCTAATACAACTGATACATCAGTTTATCAACAGGTGGTAACACCAGTTATTAATATTCCTAATTTAGATAATACAGATTCTAATTTATAAGGAGGCAAATATGGAGTTAATTATTTTATTAGTAATTACCTTGTTTGTATTACTATATAGACAATATCGTGGTCAAAATGTTTATAAATTTATTACTGAACAAGCAGGAGCTATTTATGATAAGTTTGCCCCTTATTCGTTTAAAGTAGTAAGAGAAAAAACTAAAGAGTTAGGTCAGGAGTATACACCTAAACAATATTTTATACAAGTAGTGATGTTTACATTGTTTGCTGGTGTTATATCTTATCTATACTTTTATAATTTATTTATTTCATTGATTTACATTTTAATAGCTAATGCAACAATTCCTTATTTAGCTTATTTAAGATGTAAGAGAGTATATAGTGAATTTATCTTTGAACAAATTCAAGTATATACTACTAACACTATTATGGAGTTTGCAACAACGCAAAGTTTTGTTAAATCATTAGAAGGTGTTGTAGCAAGTGGTGTTTTAGAAGATCCAGTATTAACTGATGTTAATATGATGATTTCTATGGCTTATGAAAATGGTTCTATTGATGAATCAATAGAATTTATGTCTAATAAGTATCCATATTATATAGTTAAAAATATGCATCAGTTATTCTTACAAATAACTAAAGAAGGTGCTAGAGATTCTGGTGAATCTTTAGAAAGTATGCAACTTGATATCGATATGCTTGTTGAAAGTGTGTATAGAGATAGAATAGATAGAGCTAATTTCCATAAGTCATTCTTAAAATATGGTGTTATGCTATATTTAATGGTTATGTTAGTTCAATACCTATTGGGTAGAGAGACTTATATAGCTATACTTAGTAATCCTATAATGTTAATAGTGTTACATGCTATATTAATAGTAAATAGTTATTTTCTTCTTAAAGGAGAAAAATATTATAACGAGAATGTAGGTGCTGAGTAATGGAAATATTTATTTGTGGAGCTCTTATTCTTGGTGTTTTGTTATATAATAAAACTATTGATGGTAAGAAATTTATTAAGGACAATGAAGGGTTATTCAATTTACTTAGAGAAGATGATTATGATTTCTTAGTTGCAGCTAAATATGGTGAAAAAGTTGATCCTAATATTTTGTTTAACAAAAGAATTCAAATGGGTGCTATAACTATATTTATATTCTTATTCATATTCTTAGCTGAACTTAATGTAATTAATATTGTATTAGCTATATTAATTGGATATTTAGTTTTTAAATCTAATTACACTTCATTAAAAAAATATTATAAGAAACATTTACATGATATTGATGTAATGTTACCTTATTACTTAAAGGGATTAGAAATACTTGTACAACATTATACAGTTCCTGTAGCACTTGCTAAGAGTATAGATGATGCACCAGATATTTTTAAACCTGGTTTAAGGGAATTAATTGCTAAGATTGATGCAGGTGATTCTAGTATTGATCCTTATATGGAATTTGCTAATCAATATCCAGTTAGAGATTCAATGAGAATGATGAGACTTTTATATCGTCTTGGTTTAGGTAAACAAGAGGATAAACAAGAAAGATTGATTATGTTCTCAAGAACAGTATCAAACTTACAAAATAAAGCAAGGGAACAAAAATATAAAGAAAGATTACATCATATGGAGAGTCAAACAATGGTTATGTTAATTGCAACAGGTGCTGGTGTTATGGTGCTAATTCTTATGGCTATGCTTTATATGTTTACAAATATTTAGAAAATATAAAATTTATTAAAATTGTATATTGAAGTAATTAATAAAACGAATTTTAAATTTTGTCTAAAGCAATTTCTAAAATTCGTTTTTTTTTGTCTTTAATAGTTTAAATTAGTCATTTTACATAATTTTTTCTTTCTGTTATAGTGATTTCGTAAGCCAAATATAACTAGAAAGGAAAAACGATGACACAGATTAAACATTTTTATACGGCTAAATATGACCGAGTATTTAAAACAGTTCTTTGTGATGAAGATAATAAAGAATTGTTTCAAGAATTTTTATCAAGATTATTAAAAAAGGAAGTAGAGATAGTGGAATTCTTAAGAAATGAATTACCTGTTTCAACTACATTGGAGAAATCAAAAACGGTAGATGTATTAGTAAAAGTAGATGATGAATATATTCATATAGAAATAAATGGTAGTTATCCTAATTATTTACACATTAGAAATTATATATATTTTTCAACTCTATTTTCAAAGAAGGTTCAAAGGGGAGAAAAGTATGATATGGTAACTAAATTTATGCATGTAGATTTAACATATGGTATGAATAATGATAATGATTTTATAGAGTATTATATACAAAGTAATAAAGGAGATAAATATTTAGAAAACATAAAAATAATAGAATATAATATGGACAAAATAATGAAATATTGGTATGATAAAAATAAACAAATGGTTAACGAATATAAACATCTAATAATGCTAGATTTAAATAGTAGCGAATTAGATAAGTTATCAAAAGGAGATGATTTTGTGGAAAAATTTAATGAAAAAATAACAAAATTAAATGAACAAGAAACATTTCAAAGTGCGATGACATATGAAGAAGATCAAAGGTTAATACTAAATACTGAGAAAAGTATATCGTTTGATGAAGGATTAGAACAAGGTTCAAAAGAAAGAAATATAGAAATAGCTAAATCTATGGCTGCTAAAAAAATGGATATTAATCTTATTTCTGAATTAACAGGTTTATCCGTGGATGAAATTAAATATTTGTATCATAATTAGTGTTTTATTAAGATAGAAGATTATTAGTATTCTTCTATTTTTAGTTATTATTCTATGAATAATGGGTACCTTATAATTGTATAAAAAAAGTTTTATTTGTAAATTGACAAAAACTAGGTTGATTACAATTAAAAATATGTTATAATTAATAATAAGGAGGATTGAGAAAATGAAAGAAGCAACTGGAGAATTAAATATGACGGTAGTAACTATTATTGCGATCGGAGCAGTTATAGCATTTTTCTGGTTTATGTGGCCAACTATTCAAAAAACTATTACTGATACTTGGAATGACATTTCTACTACAGATGATAATTATGGTGTTCAGGAAAATCCTGTTATTCCAGAGAATGGTGATTAATGTTTTATAAAAGAGTGGTGATAGTGTGAGAGATGCTATTAGTGGTGCTATGACACTTGAAATCATAGTGATATTTATGATTATAATTAATTGTTATTTAGCATTTAGTGTAAATTATACTAAAGCTTTTCGTGTGAAGAATGAAATACGTAGTATTGTTGAGAAGAATGAGGGATTAACTTGTTCTGCTATGAGTCAAATAAATGATTTAATGTTAAATTCTAATTATAAAATGAATCCACAATTTGAAACTTGGTGTACTAATAATGGATATTCTGTTGCCACTACAAATGCAGGAAGTTTTTGTTATAAATATCAGAAAATAGATATTAGTGGTACTTCTGATGAAGATAGTTTATATAAGGGTGCTTATTATACAATAGTTACTTTTGTAAATATTGATATTCCACTTATAAATAACGTTTTACCTTTTGCTGGGAATCTATTTTTAGTAAAAGGTGAAACTGCACAAATTTATTCTTCTGGTAATGATAGTGAAATTAGTGGATGTACTTATTAAAAAGATAGAAATGGGTGAATATAATGAATGTAATTATATCTAATGAGAGACAGAATGAACTATCTAATCTTAATATTGAAATAATTAAATCTATACATGGGGTTTATGAAGTAGATGAATTGATTCAAATGTTTTCTAATTTCTTTTTTGGAAGAATGATTTTGGATTTAACAGCTTTAAAAGATTATAAAGATGTTAGAAATATTCAAAAATTATCTATGTCTTTGGATATTGAAAAAATCATTATTTTAATTCCTGATGTTCCTGAGTGTTTAGCACCAAAATTTCTATCTAAGTTGATATCTATAGGAATTTATAATTTTACAACAAATTTAGAGGGTGTTAACTATTTACTTAACAATCCTAATACTTATAGAGATGTGGCTCATTTACATCAAATAGATACTGTATCAGAAGTTGGCACTAGTATAGTTTCTGGTGGTAGTGGTAATAATAATGTAGTTATTTCTACTGGTACTTATATTCTAGGAATTAAGAATGTAACTGAACATTCTGGCGCTACAATGCTTACTTATATGTTAAAAAATACTATCAAAAACATGGGGAAAAGTGTACTTTGTATTGAAGTAGATAAAAAAGATTTTGTTTATTTTAATGATAAAGATATGATTTCTGTTGATAATGATAATTTAGCTAATGAAGTATTAAAAAATAAAGATATAAATGTAATAATTGTTGATCTTAATAAAGAGGGTAATGTTGATGTATGTAATGATGTTTTATATTTAATTGAACCATCTACTATTAAGTTAAATAAATTAATGATTAAAGATCGTAAAGCTTTTGAAAAACTTTCTGCTAAGAAAGTAGTTATTGCTCAAAGTCTTTTATCAGATAGTGATATAAAAGAATTTGAATATGAGGCTAATTTAAAAGTATTTTTTAATCTTCCACCTCTTGATGAAAGAAGTAAAAATACGGATGCCTTAGTAGAACTACTAAATAAGTTGGGTGTTAATACTTATTAGTAAGCTATTGTAAAAAAATGTAAATTATTTTATAATATATTGACTAAATATTGTTGATATTATATTATTTATTTATAAATGAGGAGGAGTTTATTATGGATTTTATTCAATTTTTAGCTGATCCATGTAACGGGTTATTACCGGTAGTTCAATTTGTTAGAAAAGGTGTTTTCCCAATTATTCAAATTGGTATTCCTATTTTATTAATTATTATGGGTTCAATTGATTTAGGAAAAGCAGTTATGTCAAGTGATGACAAAGAAATTAAAGGTGCAACAAGTAGATTAATTAAACGTGTAATCATGGCTGTAGCTATTTTCTTTGTAGTAACTATCGTTACTATCGTAATGAATCTATTTACTAAAGTTGATTCTGATGAAGTTGGAGATACAGCTAGTTGGAAAGAATGCTGGAACGAAGCAGGTAACTAAAATTAATAAAATAATAGCAAAATATGTTTTGCTATTATTTTTTTTATGCTATAATTAATTTGGTATATTATGTCTTCAAGGAGTGAGATTATGAAAAGTACAATTAAGGTTATATTAACAAGCTTAGTTTTATTATTAAGTTTTTTTGTAGTAGATAATAATGTTTATGCAGCTAGTAAGTCTACCAAATGCGTTTATAAAATGGATGGAATGGAAAAAAAAGTCACTTTTACTGTAACTCCAAATGGAAAAGGTGGGTTAGCTATAGATGACATTAACTTTAGTGATGGTGGTTATAAAAATGAAGCTAGTGTTGTTTCCTCTACTAATTTTATTAATAATATTAGTAAGATAGTAAGCTGTCCAAGTACTTTGTATGCAAAAATTGAATTGGGTGCTAATTATAAATCGACATATACTTTGAATTTTCAAAAATTTGATGGTGATTCTGTAAAAGTTTTTAGCTTAGTTAATTCTGAAAATAATGGTCAATCATTGCTTGATAATAATGGAATTACTGAAATTAATGCTTGTGAATATACTGGTAAAACCTTTAATGGTAATGTTGTTACTAATATAGTGGTGCATGCTTATTCCGATGGTACATTAGACATAGAATCTTCTAATAGTAAATATACTGTTAAATTAGATAGTAATATTTCATATAATAATTTTAAAAATAAAGAAAAATGTCCGGAATTGGCTGCTAATAATTGTGGTATTGATGGAAAAGGTAATGGTTATTGTACATTAACTACAGATGCCATACGTGATGATGATTTGCAAAGTGGTACTACTGTTCCTGATTCTGAAGACCTTACTTCTGAATTTACATGTAATTATGTTGGTCAAATCTCAGGTAAAAAAATAAAAATATCTAAATTTAGTACAAATTGGAATGTTACTTATCCTGATGGTAGAACGCAAATTTTTGATACTGAAAGTGTAGGTAGACAAAATACAATGCCTAGTAGTAATTGTGAAGATGTTTTTTATGTGATTACTGCTGATGCTTTAAATAATCGTCAAATTAGAGCGGTTGATGCTAATTATAAGTTTGCTGATGTTGCTATTGCTGGTTATTGTCGTGGATATAGTAATGATGTTGAACAATTTTGTGCTAATGGTAAATGTAAAATTTCTAATCCTATTTGTGGTACTGAAACTACTAGTGATGGAGATGGAATGGGATGTCCAAAGGAATTAAGACCAATAGTAGTTTTTATTAAGAGAGTTGTTATAAATACTTTACAAATTTTTGTACCAATTATTTTAATAATTATGGGGACTGTTGATTTGATTAGAGCTATGATGTCTAATGATGATAAAGGACATAAGGATTCAATTTCTAAGTTTATTAAACGTGTTCTTGCGGCAGTGTTGATGTTCTTTATTGTTACTATTGTAAATGTAGTTATGAATATGTTTACTGATACTGATGTTGGTAAACAAAATGATTGGGAAGCTTGTTGGTATGATGTTGATTAAGAAAAGTGGTGAAATAATGAAATTTAAGAAAATATTAATTTTATTATTATTAAGTATAATTTTTATACCTAATGATGTGAGTGCTGTTAATGAATGTAATGATTATTATGGTAAAGAATTATGTAGTACTGAAGTGTATAAGTATTCATCTGATGGTTCACCAAAATGTTTTTCATTTACTTTGGCTGTTGTTCATTCAAAACAATTTGATCCATATAATAGTAATAAACAATTTATTATGTCTGATGATATCTGTAATCAAAATAATAATGCTGGTGTATCAGGGTATTGTGCTACTGATAATTATAGATTTGATATAGAAGGTCATGAAAAGTATATAGAAGTTGATTCTAATAATAAAGTTATGCCAATAGCTATTTGTGCTTTGCCTATGATTAATAATAAACCACTTAATACTGAAATCACTTCTAGCAATATAAATAATTATGTTTATTTTACAGCTAGTGATGTACAAGAAGCTATTAATGATGGATATTGTATATGTTCAAATGTTTATTATTCATTGTCTGGATATAACTCTTCTTCATTTTTACCGATTACTTCTCCTGATTCTATTTTTAGAACTCATTTGAATATGGAAGATGCAAACATAAGTGCAAAAATTTTAACTGGTAATGTTTGTTCAGTAACTGCTACAAAAAATAATGAGACTTATTCATTTACTCATTTTGATTCTAATTCATGTTTAAGTTCTTCATATAAGATTAATTGTAAAAAGGTTGCTAATACTGGTGATATATATTCTTGTGGTTTTAGTAATTATAGTCGTTCACAGTGTTCAGATAATGGAGATACTGATTATGAGTTTTGTACTGTAAAGGATCCAGAAAATAATACTCAAAATAATTCTCAAAATAATTCTGATATTACTGGCGATATTAATTGGGGAGATAAGGTAGAAGTTAATTGTGAAGGTATTTTAGGTGATGAATTATTAGATTTTATTAATAAAATCTTCCGTTGGATACAAATTATCGCTCCTATTATAGTTATTGTTTTAGGTTTTGTTGAATTTGGTAGTGCAGTTTTACAAGATGATAAAGATGCACTTAAAAAAGCATCAAGTAAATTAATAAAAAGATTAATTATTGCGGTAGCTTTATTCTTTATTCCATTAATTCTTGGATGGATATTGACTATATTTAATGATATAACTGGAGCTGCTAGTTCTACTTGTGGAATAGGAGGTTAAAATATGGCAAATTTCATGTTGTTCGATGTTGAAATAAACTGGCTTGTTAGTGCTTTTAGATTAATTTTTGCCTTTTTGGATGCAGTAGTATATTCATTTATTGCATTCTTATTTAGAGCAATATTTAATTTAGCCAATTTTGAACTTATAGGTTTTTATGAGATATTAGAAAAGAGAGTATATGTAATATTAGGAATATTCATGTTATTTAAAGTTACTATTTCTATTATTACATATTTAGTAAATCCTGATAAACTTAATGATAAGGAACAAGGCGTTGGAAAATTGGTAACAAGAATATTAACCGTATTAATTATGTTAATAGCTTTACCTACGGTCTTTGGATTAATGACAGAATTTCAAAATAAAGTGCTACCAGTAATTCCTAGAGTTATAATGGGTACTAATAGTACGTTAAAAAGTGAAAATGTTTCTGGTATTGTTACTGAAATGTCTACTACTATGTTAGATGGTTTTGCTCATGCAAAAGAAGGATGTGGTGAAACTAAAATATCTGATCCTTGGCAGATGCTGACACATATTAATGATCCATGTAATGATACAGATCAAAAACATATATATAAATATGATTATTTACCAATTGTATCTACAGTTGTAGGGGGATTGATGTGTTATGTTTTATTTTCACTTTCAATATCAGTTGCGATACGTGCGTTTAAGTTAATAATACTTAGAATGCTTGCTCCGGTGCCTGTTGTTAGTTATATAGATCCTAAATCTTCTAAGGATGGTATGTTTTCGAAATGGACTAAAACCTTTATAAATGTTTGGGCCGAATTGTTTATACATATAGGTTTAATATATTTTATTGTATATATTATAAATTTCTTATTATCAGGACAAGCTTGGTTAGGATTCTTTGATGGATTAAGTGGTCCATGGGCTGTTATTGATGGAATAGTATTATTAGCTTTCTTAATAATAGGATTATTAATGTTTGCTAAATCTGCTCCTAAATTCATAATGGATGCTCTTGGTATTAAGAGTACAGGAAGCTTTACTAGGATGTTAGGTATGGGTGCTACTGCAATTGGTGGAATTGGTGCTGCTAGATCTTCTTTTAGGGCTAGGCAAGATTATGATGCAGAGCATAGTGGTAATACTAAACTTAGTACTTTTAAAAATGCGGGCGCTTCATTATTGAATGGTTTAAGAAGTGGTATGGATGGAGGAAATGCAATATTAACTTCTGATAAGCCAACATTAAAAACTGGTTATGATGCACAAACTAAATATAATTCTAAGAATTTAAGTGATATTCATTCAGGTATAGGACTTTTTGATAGAATGAGTGCTGTAACAACAGGTTTATTATCTGGTAGTACACCTTTGGATGATTTAGATAGAAAAATAGCGAGTGCTAAAGCCAAATCATCGACTGCTAAGCAAGTTAAAGATTATATTATAGCGGAAGGTAAGAAAAAGGCTGCTGATAGACAAGTTACTCTTGATAATTTCTTTGGTACTGGACATCATTTAACACTTTCTTTGGATGATTTAAATGAGAGTGTTGCCTATGCTAATTCAACAGATGGCGATGGTCATATAACTTTAGTGGATAGTACTGGTCAACGTCACGTTGTTGCTACTTCATCAAGTTTAGCTGGTAAACTACAAGGTGATACAGAAGAAGCTACTGGTCGTATATATTCTAAATTAGTTGAGGACGGTGTCATTACTGATGGTGGTGGTTTGGTTCCATTAAGACAAACTTTAGCGGATTCTTTAGGGGTAGATGTAGAAGCTTTAAGAAATTATCAATTTATTGATTCTCAAGGTCAAACTAGAACTATTGACTTATATCATGATCCTAGTCAGATTAAGAAAATTGAAAAATCTAATCAAACTGAAGCCTTTAGTATTGAAAATTCTGCTCAATATAGTGAGGCTAAAAAAATATATGGAAAAAAATAAAGAGATTAATAGAAAGGAATGTGTGATATATAGTGAATCAGAATTATTTGATTCCAGCAAATACAAAGAGAGGGCAGTTGATACTTGGTTTATTTATGCCTATTGATTTGATTTTGTTTGGAAGTGGATTGTTAATTACGCTGTTACTTGTTATGTTTTTACCTATGGATAAGACATGGGTAGCAGTTCTAGCTATTTCTCCTGGTCTTATTACTGGTTTATTGGTTCTACCAGTTGCTCATTACCATAACGTGAGACAACTTATTATTGAAATATATCAGTATTTTACTGGAAGAAATAGATTTGTATGGAAGGGTTGGTGTTTTTTAGATGAGTCAGAATCAGAGTAAATGGACTGAGGATTGGATAAATATTCAATCAATTACTAATGGTATGATTGTTTTACCTAATCAAGAAAAAGTTACAGGAGTTAAAATTACTCCTCGTAATATATTTATCTTGGATGAAGATTCACAATTAAATGTATTAGTTGCGTTGAAAAACTTCTATAATACACTTGATTATGAATTCTGGTTAGTTGTTGCAGATAGACCTGTTGATATTTCAGTCTATCTATCTCAACTTCAACTTCAATATCAAAATCAACAAAATCCACAAATTCGTAAATTAATTAGTCAAGATATTCAAAAGGGTAATTATTTTATGAATAATAATGTTGTTGATACAGAGTACTTTATATTATTTAAAGAAAAGAATGTTGAGCTTATGCAAAAGAAAGTTCGTTCACTTATTAGTGGACTTTCTACTGCTGGTTTAATAGCTAGTCAAACTAGTAATGAAGACTTAAGAGTTATATTAGATAATTTCTTAAATGGTGGTTCTACTACTACATTTGGGACGGTGATGCCTGCATGAGTATTTTTAAATCAGAAGTAGCTCCTAAGGGACTACAATTTAATCCAGGTGATTTTGTTGTTAGTGGTAAATATTCAACTATTTTAACTATAGTTTCATATCCTAAATATATTTATCCTGGTTATTTATCTTCACTTACTAGTATGTCTGGTATAAAAGTAGTAGCTAAACATATTCCTGTACCTTTTTCTACTATGTCTAAAATGTTAAATAAACAAATAGCGGATTTAAGAACTAGATATCAAGATGAAAGAGATAATACTATTCGTGAAAGAATACGTTTAGACTATGAATCTTTAGAACAATTTATTACTATGTTAGCTGGTAGTCAAGCTAAGATATTTGATTATCAAATGCATATTATGATTACAGCTGATTCACAAGAAGAATTAGAACTTAAGAAGATAAATGTTAAGAATTATTTGGATGCGATGGAAATGAGAGGTATTTCTCTTCGTTTTGAACAAGAAAAAGTGCTTAAATCAATAGTGCCAATTTTTCCTAAACAAGATGTTGAAAATCGTATAGGTATACCAATACCATCACCAACTATCGCAGCTATGTATCCATATATTTTTGATAGTATTAAAGACCCAGGTTTATCAACACTTCTTGGTGTAGATTTTTCTGGTGGTGTTATTTTATTTAATCAATTCTTATATCAAATTAAGAAAGAAAATAATAGAAATAATGCTAACCTTATTATCTTAGGTACATCAGGTTCTGGTAAATCTACTGCTGCTAAGTTAATGATTAGAAGTCATATAAGAAATGGTTACCAAATTGTAGCGATTGATCCTGAAGATGAACTTCATGAAATGGCAGCTAACTTTGGTGGAGAATCTATTGACTTAGGTAAAGGTGGAGAATATGGAATGATTAATCCACTTCAGATTGTAGTTGATGCTGATGAAGAAGAGATTAATCAAGGACTTGGGTATACTGTTCTTACTCGTACACTTCAATTCTTAAAGGGTTTTATGAAATATTATGATCCTTCTATTGAACAAGATGTACTTGCAATGTTTAGTGAAGTAGTTCAAGATACATATCGTCGTTTTGGAATAGATTTTAATAGTAATTTCTATAATTATCAACCTGGGGATTATCCAACTTTCTCTGATGTTTATGCAACTATTAAAGGAAGATTACTTGCAATGACCGAACAAACACAAGAAAAGACAATTATGGAAAAACTCGAATTAAAGATTAGACCTTTAACTCAAGAATTAAAATATTATTTTGATGGTCATACTACTATTAATCCAAATACTGATTTTATAGTATTTAATATTAAAGAGTTAATGAATAGTGCTGATAATATTCGTAATGCGTTATTCTTTAATATCTTAAAATATGCTTGGGGATTATGTTTAGATAAAGAAATTAATACATGTTTAATGGTTGATGAAGCCCATGTATTATTATCTGGTAGTAATGAACTTGGTGCTGAATTCTTAGCTCAAGTACAACGTCGTGCGCGTAAATATAACACTGGTTCAATTATAATAACACAACAACCTAGTGACTTTGCGGCACAAAGTGTTATTATTCATGGAAAAGCTATTTTTGATAATGCTTCTTATTACTTAGTAATGGGTCTTAAGAAACAAGCTGTTGAAGATTTAGCTAAACTTATTGATTTAAATGAAAATGAAAAAGAAAGTATTAAACGTTATTCTCAAGGAGAAGCTTTATTCGTTTGTGGAAATCGTCGTATGAGAATAAATGTTATTGTTACTCCTGAAGAATTAGAATCGTTTGGTTCTGGTGGGGGATTATAGGATAAATTAGAAGTAAAGGCAGGTGAGCATTTGCATGGATGAACAAGAATTAAATGAACAACAACAAGCACAAGCAGAGCATGATTCTTCAAAAAAACTAGTTAAAGAAGGTGCTAAAGCTGCTGCAAATGCTTACGCTGGTCCTGTTGGTGGCCAAGTTGCGGAAGCAGTTAGTAATACTACTTTAGGTGATAAAGTTTTAGATACTGGTGCAGATATTGCTCAAAAAGCAGGACTTGGTAAAATGGCTAAGGCAGCTGATGATGCAGGTCTTGCTGATGCTCTTGGTACTGCAAATGGTATGGCTGCTGGAATGCCAAACGGTAACATGTCAAGTGGTGGTCTTTCTACTAATCATGGTATGCATGGGAGAGCAGGCGGTTTAGCTAAAACTGGTGGATTACCAATGGGTGCTGGGCTTGATTCTGGTGTTGATTCTAGTGGAGAGTCAGAAACTGATAATAACGAGAATATTGATGTTTCTAGTTCTGGTACAACTAGTACTTCTTTTAATATTACGGCATTGTTTGGTAGTAATATTAAGGTGATGGCTATTGGTGCCTTTTCCTTATTATTTTTAATAATCTTAGTTTTAGTTGTGATAGCTTCGGCTTTTCTTGGCATTTTTGAGTCGTCAGATGCTGCATCATTGAAGAAAGAATATTATGAAACACTTAGTGAGGTTCAAGCTGAATTTAATAAAGAATATGGTGTTTGTATTGATACTAATTTAATTACAGCTTCGCTAACTGTTACTAATCCTTTTGATGAGGTGTTAAATGATCCCGAAAATAATGAAGTTATTAATGGTAGTGAAGATGTTGAAACTGATGATGGTCAAATAGTTTCTTATGATTATAAATTGATGAAGAAACAGATAAGATTATTAGCAAGAATGCAACTTGTTAATGCTACTTATAAATTAGATAAAGAATACTATCAGCAGTATGGTACATATTGTTCTCAAGAAAAAAATGAAATAATTCCTGTTGATTCTTTTAATTCTTCTTCACTTAGTGGTGTTGCTGATAGTTCAACTATGGAAAAAATTGCTTCCAATGATAGAACTGGATGGACTAATATTTTTGTTAGTAAGGTAAATGAGGAAATGAATTATGCTTATTATTTATACAGACCTTATAGTGATCAAATGGAATGTAGTGAAGATAAAGCAAAAGATTTATTACCTAAAGATAAAGTTGAATTAAGTATTGGGACTTATGAAACTAATACTGAATCTGTTTATTATTGGAATTTAGTGAATCAGTTTATTGGGTATTATTATGAAGATTATTTACCTAGTGCTATTCACAAACCTGTTGAAAGACAAGAAAAAATAAAAAAGATAGCAGACGAGATTTATTTATTATACGAGCAACTTGGTCCTAGTCAAACTTGTACTGTTGCTTATAGTGGACCTTCTAGTTTATGTCCTAATGGTATTACTATAGAAGGTGTTGGTACATTGGATTTTGAAGAATATATTGCCGGTGTTGTTTCTCGTGAAGCTTATACAAGTGAAGGTATGGAAGCACTGAAGGCACAAGCTGTTGCTGCTAGAACTTATGCATTAAATTATACTAATTATTGTGAGAAAGTTATTCCTAATAGTACTAATGCTCAAACATTTACACAAAATATAAATGATAGAGCTAGACAAGCTGCTAGGGAGACTGCTGGTGAAGTGTTAGTTAATAAGGATGGTAATATTTTTTCAGCACAATATGATTCTTTCTGTTACCAAGATGAAGATTGTCCTGATGCAGTAGAAAATCCTGATGGAACTTTCTCGGTTACATATACTAAGGCTCCTTATGGTGAAAAGCATATTATTACTTTAAGTGATCCAAAGTATTATAAATGGATGGTTTATCCTAATAAAGGTCATGGTCGTGGAATGAGTCAACTTGTTTCATATCAATTAGCTGCTGAAGGGAAAACTTATCAAGAAATTTTATCTTATTTTTATTCAGAGGGTGTAGAAATTAAATTAGTTGTATCTCCTAATAATACAGAAGGTGCTACTATTATTAAGGCTCCAATTACTAATTATTTAGATGTTTTGGCTATGAATCAGTATATTTATACACAAGTTAATAAAGCTGGTGTTGGTACACGTGAAGGTGTAGTTACAGCTGCGGTTTCACTTATTTCAGGAATTTATAATCAAACTGGTTTTAAATTACCTTATGAGTTAAAGCCTAGTGGAAAATATACTGGTTATGGTATGGATTCCAGTTGGGGTACTAATACAGGTAATAGTTCGTATCCACTTAATGGACTTGATTGTAGTGGGTTTATTTCATGGTCTATGCATAATGGTGGTTATAAATATGAGGGTATAAATGCTAAAGGTTGGGGTAATAGTGGTAATAAACGTAAATGGTTTAAAGGAACAACTGATAGTAGTGCACTACCTGGAGATTTAATATATAACGAGCCACCTAATGAAAATGGTACATCAGGTCATATTCGTATGATAGTTGAAGTAACAACTGATGGTTATGTAATAGCTGAAGCTAGTAGTGGTAAGAATGGTGTTCGTATTAAAACTATACCTTTTACTAGTTCAGGTTCATATTATTTAGTTGATATGTCTGAATATTATGCTAATACAACTAAAGTTACTGATTATCCTAGTTAGGAGGATTTATGAAAAAGAAAATATTGTTATTAGTTCTCTTAGTTTTTATGACAGGGTGTAGTGCAGAATATAATATTGAAATATATAATAATGAAGTTAGAGAAGATATGGAATTTGTTAGTACAAATTCTTCTGTTTGGGATAGTGAAGTTCAATATGGTTTAACTTATCGTGATCTGTTAGATGCTTCTATTGATTATCCTTATCCAGCTTTCTATAGTACTATAGTGGATGAAAACGATACTGTTAGACTTGATGGTGTTGAATATTATGATAATAAATTAATTTCTGATCCTGATAAATTAGGTCAGAAATTAAAGTATCATAAGTTTACTTTAGAAAACTTTAGTGATTCTTCAATAGTTAATAAATGTTATCAATACTTTAATGTTATTGAAGATGGTGATAATATAGTATTGTCTACTTCGTTAAAGAATTTATGTTTTTATGAATATCCAATTCTTGAAAATATTACTATTAATTTAAAAACAAATCATAAAGTTGTTAGTAGTAACGCTGATATTGTTGATGGTTATCATTATACTTGGAATATAGATAAAGATAATAAAGATGATGCTGCGATACAGATAACTATTAAGAAAAATGAATATGTTTTTAATTATGAAAATGAATTCGTTAAAAAAGTAATGTTTTTTGTTTTAATAATTGGTATAATATTAGGTGTTGGTGGTATATGTTATTTTTATTTTAAAAATAGAAATGAACGTTTAAATAAAATTTAGTAGGAGTTGATTATATGAAATTAAAATTTAAAGCTGATGCACAAGATGTACTTATATTTTTAATATTCGCAATATTCTTATTTTATATAGTATGTTTAGGTGTACTTAATTTTCCAGAATTAGCTGTTAATGGAAGATTTTATGGTCTTAATCCACTTCCTGCTTTAGCTTCTGAAAGGATAGCTACAACATTAGTTTTATTTCTTTTATTTTTAGGTGGTATTTTTGCTTCAGTATCTTCTTACTTTTTTGAAAGAGAGAGTGGTTTTGGAATTTCTGTAGGTGAAAAATCTAATAAAGGGTATAGTAGATGGTCTAAAGAAAAAGAAATAAAGAATGAACAAAGTATTGAAGTTGTTCATCAGAGTGATGAATCTTCTCAAGTTGCTGGTATCCCACTTATCATTAAGAAGGATGAGATGTGGGTAGATAATGGTGAGTACCATTCACTAGTTATTGGTGCAACTGGTTCAGGTAAAACTCAAACTGTTATTTTCCCAACTGTTGAATCATTAGCTAAGAAAAAAGAATCAATGATTATTACCGATCCTAAAGGTGAGATATATGAAAAAACATCTAATATGCTTCGCGATAAAGGTTATGATGTGTTAGTTTTAAATTTCCGTGATCCACAAAGAGGAAATTGTTGGAATCCTTTAACATTACCTTATCGTATGTATAAATCAGGTAATACTGATAAAGCTATAGAGCTTTTAGATGACTTAGCTGCTAATATACTTTATGAAGAAAAATCAGGTAATGCTGATCCTTTCTGGGAAAAGACAAGTGCCGATTATTTTTCTGGTTTAGCTCTAGGTATGTTTGAAGATACTACAGAAGATAAGATTAACTTAAATAGTATTAGTTTAATGACTACTGTAGGTGAGGAAAAATTTGGTGGTTCTACATATATTAAGGAATACTTTAATATGAAGGATCCAGCTAGTGCTGCATATACTAATGCAAGTGGTACTATTATGGCACCAAGTGAAACTAAGGGTTCTATTATTTCAGTATTTAAACAAAAGATTAAATTATTTGCTTCTCGTGATAATTTATCTGAGATGTTAAGTCATAGCGATATTGATTTAAAAACAATAGGTGAAAAACCTACTGCCTTATTCATCGTTATTCAAGATGAAAAGAAAACATATCATTCACTTGTTACAATTTTATTAAAACAGTGTTATGAAACTTTGATTGATGTAGCTCAATCTCATGGTGGTAAACTTCCAGTTAGAACTAACTTCTTACTAGATGAGTTTGCAAACATGCCGCCACTTAAAGATATTACTACTATGATTACTGCTGCACGTTCTCGTTTAATTCGTTTTACAATGATTATTCAAAACTTTGCTCAGTTGGATCAAGTATATGGTAAGGAAAATGCAGAAACAATAAAAGGTAACTGTGGTAATACAATTTACTTAATTACTACTGAGTTAAAGGCATTAGAAGAAATATCTAAGATGTGTGGTGAAGTTAAATCTAAGAAAGATGATAAAACAGCTTCAACACCACTAGTTACAGTTAGTGACTTACAAAAAATGAAGCAATTTGAAGTAATTATTATGCGTCTTCGTTTGAATCCATTTAAAACTAAATTTGTTCCATATTACCAATGGGATATAAAAAGATATGCTGAAGCTGAATATCCTGAACGTGAAAAGGAAGAAGTTCATACATTTGATTTAAGAGAATTTGTTAAGGAAAAGAAAAAAGAAAAATTAATGCAAATGATGAATGATCCTTCTGCTAATCCAGCTGGTGGTATGTCAAATCCTATGATGGGTGCTGGAATGTTTGGAGGAATGGGTGCTTCACCTATGAATAGACCTAATCCAATGATGGATCCTATGGCAAGTTCTAGTACTAATCCATTTGGACCTAGTCCTATGCCTAATTCAGGTGCTGGTAACGGTGGTTTAAACGTTGATGATTTAATTAAGAAAATTGATGCTAAGATTGCTGAAATTGAAAAAGAAGAAAAAGCACAACAAGAAGCTAATAAAAATAATACTGTTGTTGTTGAAGAGAAAAAAGTTGAATCTAAACCTGAACCAAAAGCATTTACTATGGATGATTTACTAAAAACGCCTTCTCAACCTAAAGTAGAAGAAAAAGTAGTAGAAGCTAAGGTAGAAGAACCAGTAGAGGTTAAGATAGAAAATAAACCTATAATTCATGAAGAAAAGATACAAAATAATAATATAAGTGATGATCAATTCTTTGATGATTTCTTTGATGATTAATATGTAAATTTTACAGTACTAATAGAAATATTAGTACTTTTTTGGTATTTATTGTGAATATAGAAAGTTTTGAAATTTATTTACCTAATTTTAGGAAAGTATGCTATGGTAATAATGAAGTAGATGTTAGCTTATCGCTATTTTCTGCAAGTAGTTATGAGGAAATGAGAGAGTTAACTAATAATCCAAAAGATATAATGGTAATAGAAGAATTGGAGAAGATGGCTATGGAAGAAAAGTGAGTATATGCATATGATCATGAAATAATGAGAAAGAAGACTGAAAATTCGATAAGTAAAGAATCTTATCAAAAGGGTGTTGCAGCTGGACTTGAGGCTGGTATTGAAGAATGAAATATTGAGATAGCTAAAAATTTGATAAATCTGGGTTGTATTAGTATTGATGAGATTTCAAAGGTGACTGGTTTAACTATTCAGAAAATAGAATCTTTAAAAGATTGATGTTTTAGGAAAAGAATATCATTTCTTTTCTTTTTTTGCATATAATATAGTGGAGTTGATTATATGTATGATTCTCTTGATATTAAAGAGATAGATCAGATAAATGTAACTGCCAATAGTCCTAATAGGTTAATTGATATTAGGGATAAATACGAATATATTTTAGGTAGTATTAATGGTTCTATTAATATACCATATAATTATTTAGTGTTAATTCCTGAAAATTATTTAAATTTTAATACTACATATTATATTTACTGTGATAGTGGTAGTAAAAGTAGAAAGTTATGTATTCATTTACATCAATTAGGTTATCATGTTGTAGATTTAATAGGAGGTTATAACCATTATATTGGTTTTTAATCTCTTTTATTTTTATGAAAAAATGTAAAAAAACTATTAACAAATGCTATGTTTTATGCTATAATTGCCAAGAAACTTATTTAGGAAGTGAAATATATGAAAAAAAGAAATATAGCAATTATAGCTCACGTTGACCATGGTAAAACAACATTGGTTGATCAAATATTAAAATCAAGTGGAACATTTAGAGAAAATGAAGATGTATCTCAAATCTCAATGGATTCTAACCAATTGGAAAGAGAAAGAGGTATTACTATTTTAGCTAAAACAACAGCTATTAACTATAAAGATTATCGTATTAATATTATGGATACTCCAGGACATGCTGACTTTGGTGGAGAAGTAGAACGTATTATGAATATGGTTGATGGTGTTTTATTAGTTGTTGATGCTTATGAAGGAACTATGCCTCAAACTAGATTCGTACTTAAGAAAGCTTTAGAAGCTGGTGTTAAACCTTTAGTAGTTATTAATAAAGTTGATAAACCAAGTGCTAGAGTTAATCAAGTAGAAGATGAAGTATTAGATTTATTTATTGAACTTGGTGCTGATGATGAACAATTAGACTTTAAAGTAGTTTATGCTTCTGCTATTAATGGTACATGTAGTTTAGATAGTGATAATAATACTCAAACTGAAGGATTTACTGAGTTACTTGATTTAATTATAGATGAAATACCATCTCCAACTGGTAGTCCAGAAGAAAAATTACAATTCCAACCAGCACTTTTAGACTATAATGAATTTGTAGGTAGAATTGGGATTGGTAGAGTTCGTAATGGTAAGATTAAAGTTGGTCAAATGGTATCATGTATTCGTTTAGATGGATCAGTTAAAACATTTAGAATTCAAAAATTATTTGGTTTCCTTGGTATGAAAAGATTAGAAATTGAAGAAGCTGAAGCTGGGGATATTATAGCTGTTGCTGGTCTTGCTGATATTTCAGTTGGTGAAACTTTATGTGATCAAGGTGAAAATTTACCACTTCCTGTTTTACATATTGATGAACCAACACTTCAAATGACATTTGCGACTAACAATTCACCTTTTGTAGGAAAAGAAGGTAAATTCTTAACAGCTCGTCAAATTGAAGATAGATTAAATAAAGAATTACAAAGAGATGTAAGTTTAAGAGTAGAACAACTTGATGGAGAAAGTTTCTTAGTATCAGGTCGTGGGGAATTACATTTATCAATTTTAATAGAAAATATGAGACGTGAAGGATATGAACTTCAAGTATCAAAACCACAAGTAATTATTAAAGAAGTAGATGGAATGCAAATGGAACCATTTGAAGATTTACAAATCGAAGTTCCTGAAGATTCTGTTGGTTCAGTTATTGAGCAATTAGGTACTCGTGGTGGGATTATGGAAAACATGACTAACTTTGAAAATCAAGTTAGATTAAACTATATTATTCCATCTCGTGGATTAATCGGATTTACTACTGATTTTATGACTATGACTAAGGGTTATGGTATTATGAATCATACATTTAAAGAGTATAGACCACTTGAAAGTGTTAATATTGGTGAAAGAAAACTAGGTGTTTTAGTTTCTACTGAAGCTGGAAAAGCATCTGCTTATGCTTTAGGACAATTGGAAGATCGTGGTATCATGTTTATTGAACCTGGTTGTGAAGTATATGAAGGTATGATTGTTGGTGAATGTAATCGTGATAACGATTTAGCTATTAATGTAGTTAAAGGTAAACAACTTACTAATACTCGTGCAGCAAGTTCTGATAAAACAGTAGTATTAAAAAGACCTCGTCCTATTACATTAGAAGGGGCACTTGACTACATAAATAGTGATGAACTTGTAGAAGTTACACCTTTAAATATACGTTTACGTAAGAGAATTCTTGATACAGAACAAAGAAAAAAATTCGATGCTAGAAAAGCAAGTTAAAAAGTACTTTCATTAGTACTTTTTTTCTGTTATAATTGTTTTAATAATAAGGGGATGAATTTATGGACGAACAAAATAAAGATACTGTTACAGAAGTAGTTGTTGATAATCAAAATAATAATAGTGTTGAAGAAACTAAAAGTAGTAAATTTTCAACTGTTATGTTAATACTTCTTTTTATATTTTTATTTAGTTATGTTATGTTTATGCCAGAAATAAATGACTATATAAGTAGTTTCAATAAAGAAGAAGGATTATCTCAGATTGAATTAGATGCGATAGAAGAGGAAAAGAAACAACAACAGGCTGAACAAAATAAAAAACCAGTTAAACCTGAAGTTATTGAAACTAAAGAATTGGTATGTACTTTAACTAATCCTTTGAATGGTAATTATACTTTAGTAGAAGTTCAAAAACTATATTATGATAATAATAATCAAGTATTAAATAGTTCTTATTCATATCAATATAAATTTAATAGTTTTGATGAATATTATAATTCATTAAAGAATAAATGTAATCAGGATAGTTTAAAATATATTACTCATCCTGGTTATACAATGGCTTGTAGTTATGATGACATTAATATTGAAATTAGTCATGAATTTGATTTGGAAATATTTGAACCTATCGTTGATGGTACTACTAATATACAGGCTAATGCTACTTATAAAGAAAATATAAATACAATAAAAAATACATTAATTAGTAAAGGATACACATGTCAATAATTTGTGTATCTTTCTTTTATTATTTTTTATAAAATATGATATAATATTATGCGAACGGATGATAATATATGAAAAAGAAGATTTA
>JAZOBJ010000004.1:0-6332 GCA_045595895.1 Candidatus Scybalousia sp.
GACAGTGTAAAAGAGCTCATTATAATGATAAAGTTAACTTTTAATAAATTATTTTTACCGAAAAACACTAAAAAAATATATTTTATAAAAAAATAAAAAAAAACAAAGGAAATGATGTTAAGATAAACGTGCGCAAAAAAAGTGATATCACACTAGCAGTTGGCAGTAAATAAAGTAAACAGAAGGTGAGGTGGCAGTGTGAAAGGTAGAGTAAAATGGTTCAACAATGAAAAGGGCTATGGCTTTATAGAATATACAGATAAAGAAGACATCTTCGTACATTATTCTGCAATTAGACAAGAGGGGTATAAAAGCTTACAAGAAGGCCAAATTGTTGAGTTTAAATTACTTGAGACAGGAAAAGGCTTTCAAGCTTTAGATGTCGTTGTTTCAAAAGAACTATCAGCTATCAAATAATGGTAGCTTTTTCTTATGTAAACTAAACTATGGGTTAACTTAAAAATAAAAATCACCGAAAAATGACAATACGTTAAATTACAAAACAAATAAAACGCTTATTTGTTATGATAGACGTACGCGTTTTTACAAGTAGAAGGTGAGGTGCAATATGAGGGGAACTGTTAAATGGTTTAACAACGAAAAAGGTTATGGTTTTATAAAACAAGATGGACAAGAAGATATCTTTATCCATTATTCAAATATAGAAAAAGAAGGTTATAAAACTTTAAAAGAAGGACAAACAGTTGAATTTGATTTAGTTAAAACTAGCAAAGGAAATCAAGCACAAAATATTAAACCAATTAAGGAACTGCAAACTATCGAATAGATAGTTTTATTTTGTCTAAAAATGTGAAAATCTGTAAAAGAAAGTCCAAAACTTTATTTTAAGGACAAAATATGTTATTATAAAGTTGGGAGGGATGATATATGGATATCATTGTAAGAGGAAGTAAGTTAGAAATAACTGAAGCCATGGAATCTTATGCAAAGGAGAAGATTAGTAAGTTAGAAAAATACTTAGAACCAGGCATAGACGCCAAAGCTACCGTTGTTGCAAAAGTACATGGACACAAACACATCGTTGAAGTAACCATACCTTTAAAAAAGATAATATTGAGAGGAGAAGAATCCCAAGAAGATTTCTATGCAGCTGTTGATACACTGATCGATAAATTAGAAAGACAAATTCGTAAAAATAAAACACGCATTTCATCTAAGAAAAACAAAGAAGCCAAAGAATTCGCTTATGACTTCATTGAAGAAATAGAAGATGAAGAAGTGGACAAAATTGTAAAAAGAAAAAAAATAGAAGTAAAACCTATGGATGAAGAAGAAGCCATTCTACAAATGGAATTATTAGGACATGATTTCTTTATGTATAAAGATGCTGAAACTGGAGAGCCTGCATTAGTATATAAAAGAAAAGATGGAAATTATGGAATTATAGAAGCTGAATAAGCTTCTTTTTTCTTGAAAAAAATAAATAAATATGATATAATAGCAGCCATAAAAAAGGGAAGTGGTTAAAGTGTCCGAAATAATAAAACCAGATATAATAAATAGACAAACTACAGTGATAAATCTTGGGAAAATAGAAAATAAACTTGTAACTCTTAATGATAGAATAATAAGAAAAAGTAAAAGAAGTAATGATGGTGTTATAAGTGGGTATTGGTTAAATATAGATGGTGAATTATACTATTTTAAAGTACCAAGTTATACAAGAGGATTTATAAATGAACTATTGGGCGAAAAAATAAGTCTACATTTTGGATTACCAACAGTAAATAATAAAATAGCTTCGGGCAGTATAACCTGGGAAAAACATGAACAAAAAATATATGGGTTGATTTCTAAATGGGCAAGGAAACCAGGATATGAGTATCAAACATTAGGTGATATAGTATATGGAAAAGAATCACCAATTAAACCCAATTCATTTGATACTGAAGATTTATCAATATTATCTTGTATTGATAAAGTATATCCTAATCAACCAATAAATGAACAGATTAGAAAATTTATAATTAGAGATTTTTTTACACAGGAGTATGACCGTTTAGAAGGTGAAATCCTACTAGCAACTAAAGATAATATAACCGAACTAGGATATTTACTAGACTATGAGTATGAATGGGGAAAAGACTTTAGAAGTATATATATATTCCTTAAATATCTAAGATTAGACCCAAATAATGAAAAAGTAATATCACAATTACATAATGATTATTATTTCCAAAAAGCATTACAACAAGCAATGGATATGGATGTAGTAACAATGCTAAAAGAAATTCAAGAAGAATTTAAAATTAAATTAATAGATTATGATATTAATTTATATCAATACAAACAACAACAAATGAAAAACTATATTAAAAGTAAGAAAATGATAATATAATAAAATAAGGCTTTTCTCAATAAAAATAAGGGAAAAGCTTTTATTATTAACGTTTTTTTGATAAAATACTAATTACAGGAGAGTGAAACAATGGAATTTTTAAAAAGATTATTTGATCATGAATATAAAGAATTAAAAAGATTTCAAAAATTGGCAGATAAAATCGATGCCTTAGATGAAGAAATGCAAAAATTAAAAGATAATGATTTTCCAAAGAAGACAGAAGAATTTAAGAAAAGATTATCTGAGGGTGAAACGTTAGAAGATATTTTAGTAGAAGCGTTTGCCCTAGCACGTGAAGCAGCTCATCGTGCGATAGGATTAAAACCATTCTATGTTCAACTATTAGGTGCTTTATCAATCCATTATGGTAATATTTCTGAAATGAAAACTGGTGAAGGAAAAACTTTAGTTGCAACCCTTCCAGCGTACTTAAATGCCTTAACGGGAGAAGGAGTTCATATCATAACTGTTAACGAATATCTAGCTAGCCGTGATGCTGAATGGATGGGAAAAGTTTATGAGTTTTTAGGTTTAACAGTAGGTATCAACTTAAGAGATATGTCACCAAAAGAAAAACAAGAACAATATGCACGTGACATTCTTTATTCAACAAATAACGAAATTGGATTCGACTACTTAAGAGATAACATGGTAATTAGAAAAGAAAATAGAGTTCAAAGACCACTTAATTTTGCTATCATTGATGAAGTTGACTCAGTATTAATAGATGAAGCACGTACACCACTTATTATTTCAGGTGGGGAAATGAAAAGCGCTAATCTTTACATGCAAGCTGACGTGTTTGCAAAAAGCTTAAAACAAGATGAATTTATCTATGATGAAAAAACTAAAAATGTATCTTTATCAGAAGATGGAGTTAAAAAAGCTGAAAAGAAATTCGGATTTAAAAACTTATTTGACGTTGAAAATACAGAATTGGTTCATTATATAAATCAAGCATTAAGAGCCAATTACTCTATGAAAAATGATGTAGATTATGTAGTTCAAGATGGAAAAATTGTTATTGTAGATCAATTTACTGGACGTTTAATGCATGGACGTGCTTATAGTGATGGACTACATCAAGCTATTGAAGCTAAGGAAGGAGTACAAATTCAACAAGAAACAAAAACTTTAGCTACAATCACTTTCCAAAACTTATTTAGAATGTATAAAAAACTATCTGGTATGACTGGTACTGCTAAAACAGAAGAAGAAGAATTTAGAAATATATACAACATGTATGTTATTGAAATTCCTACTAATAAACCAGTTGCCCGTATTGATATGCCAGATTTAATGTATTCAACTCAAGCTGGGAAATACCGTGCTATTGTAAAAGAAATAGAAGAAAGATATAAAAAAGGTCAACCAGTACTTGTAGGTACAATAGCTATTGAAACAAGTGAATTAATAAGTAATCTTTTAAAACAGAAACGTATCCCACACGAAGTATTAAATGCTAAAAACCATGCTCGTGAAGCAGAAATTATTTCTAAGATTGGTCTTGGAAAAAGTGTAACCATCGCAACAAACATGGCTGGTCGTGGAACTGACATTAAGTTAAGCGATGAAGTAAGAGAAATGGGTGGTTTATGTGTAATAGGTACTGAAAGACATGAATCACGTCGTATAGACAATCAGTTAAGAGGACGTTCTGGTCGTCAAGGTGATCCAGGATTTACACAATTCTATGTATCAATGGAAGATGAATTAATGGTTCGTTTTGGTACAGATAGAATAAAAATGATGATGCAAAATTTAGGATTTGATGAAAATCAAGCAATCAGAAGTAAAACTTTCACAAAAGCATTATCATCTGCACAAGCAAGAGTTGAAGGAAATAACTTTGACATTCGTAAACAACTTCTTCAATATGATGATGTTATGAATAATCAAAGAGAAATTATGTATGCAAGACGTAATGAAATTTTAGATAGTAAATCTATTCATAATACTGTATTAGATACTATTCGTAATCACATAGCTGATTTAGTAAATTCTCATATCTTCCCAGAAGGTAGATTAACTAATGATGATGTTAAAGATATTGTTGAATTTGTTAATGAAAACCTATTAAAGAAAGATATGGATAAAGAAGAAGTTGATAATAAAACACCAGAAGAAATCATAGAAGTAATTTATGAAAATGTTATAAGTGAATATGATGAAAAAACTAAATCTGTACCAGTAGAAATAAAAGATGAATTTGAAAAAGCAATTTCATTAAATATAATAGATCATCATTGGACAGAACATATAAATACATTATCTCATTTAAGAGAAGGTATTTACTTAAGAGGATATGGTCAAGAAGATCCACTTCGTGCCTATACTATAGAAGGTTTTGACTTATTTGATAAAATGATGCAAACAATCGACCAAAATATAACATTAATGTTAGCTCGTTCTGAAATAAGACAAAACATAGAAAGAAAAGAAGTATCAAAAAAACAAATAACTAATGATAGCGATGACTCATTAAAGAAAACACCAAAGAAATCAACTAAAGTCGGTAGAAATGATCTGTGCCCATGTGGCAGTGGACGCAAGTACAAAGTCTGTTGTGGTAAATAAGCCTGCAAGCCCGCATAAATAAAGGGATTGCGGACTTTTTACTACTTACAATTTTTAGGTAATTAAACCTCAAAAAAGGCGTTTAGATACGTTTTAGATAAGTTTTTTAGGGGTAAAATATATGATTTTTGCTCCTTTTAATATATAATAGTGTAGAAAGATAAATAGTAATTAATCGGAGGTAAGATTTTATGGATAAAGAAAAAAAAATGTTTTTAAAAGTATCATTACTAGCATTTATACCATCATTGATATCAATGCTATTGTATATATTTTTAGGGAAAATACAGAATGATATTCCATCTCTTTTATTATTTCTTATATGTACTGGTGTAATTTTATTTCCTTTTGAAATATATATTATTTATAAAAATAAAGGTAATTTATTGAATAAAAGTAAGATTAAATGGTGGCAACTAATTTTAATAATAGGAGTGTTATTTGGATTTGCTGGTTTAATGTCGGTTATAATAACTCCATTAGAACATAGTTTACTTTCTAATGTGATTGACAAAATAAATGGAATAATACCTACTTATTTTAGTTGGGATTCAAGTAAATTAGTAAATTATTCTACTACAATGATTATAATTACTTGTGTATTATATTTTTTACTTAATGTCATAATTTACCCAATTATAGAAGAATTTTTTTTTAGAGGAGTATTAACAAATAAACTAAGAAAATATGGTTATTTAGCACCTATATTCGTAACTATTGTATTTTCGTTATATCATTTTTGGTTACCATTTGATAATATATTTAGAATAGCAGTATTTATATTGCCATCAATATTAGCATATAAGTATAATGACATTAGAATATCTATTGGTTTTCATTGTGCTTGTAACTTATTTTCTACAATTAGTTTTATTTTGGCAATCCTTTAATACAAATTACAATTTATAGGTTATATTTAGATAAGCTTTTAGATAATTAATTAATACAAAAAAATGAAGAAGTGAACATTATTACAAAAAACATGAAAATTATTGCAAAAAAAGTGAAAAAAATTTCCCATGTGGGTCTGGTAAAAAATATAAACAATGTTGTGGTAAATAGCTTACAAAAGCCCATAAATAAAGGAATTGTGGGCTTTTTATTTTTCTAAAAAGTTGTAATTTTTCTTCAAAAATAGCCTCTACATACGCTTTACATACGTATATAAAACGTATGTAGCCAGTATTTTGAAATAAACGAAGCCTTTATTTATAATGATTTACAAGTGAAGTGATCCATGTCTTTTTAGTTTTTTACAAATACTATAAAAATTCATGATATAATATAATTAGGAGTTGATTATATGACAGATTTTGATAAAGTAAGAAATTATTATAAAAATTTTGATGAAAAAAATAGATTACAAAATGATAATAGTGGCAAATTAGAATAT
>JAZOBJ010000005.1:0-10794 GCA_045595895.1 Candidatus Scybalousia sp.
GGTTTTAATTGTTCAATATTAGTATCTCTTCTTTCTGATGTATAACCCTTTAAATAATTAGCATCCCATTTAACAGCATTTTCAATATCAAATGGCATTATTGCATTTATAACATTAGTAGTTTTATCTGATGATTGTTTATTTAATTTATCAGAACTAGATTCAACCGTTAAACCCTCTATAACAACATCAAATTCTCTTTCAACATTATATAAATCAACATCATAATAAGTAACATGTCTGTCACCTTGTTTTCTAGTATACTTTCTTGCAGTATGTTCCCCTTGACCAACTAATCTAGAATGAGCATTAATATCTACAACCATATATGGAAAATAAACACCCATTATATTATCAGTTGTAAATTCTTGTTTAAACTTTGGATGAGCAAAAAATTTTCTTTTATTTACAAATTTTTCAATTTCTGACTTAGCAACAGATTTTTCTACAATAAATGGTAATACTACGTCCGGAACACTACCATTAGGAATCTGCTGATTTACAGACAAAGTATTTCTACACCAGTGACATCTAGCTTGGGTCGAAGAAGCAGTATCTATAACCACTTCTGCCCCACAGCTACTACATTTAAATGTTAATATATCGTTAGAATCAGCAACAATATCTTGTGCACCAGAACCAATAATTTGTCCCTTAAGATTACTTATATCTGTTTCTAAACCTTCTACCTTCTCTGGCACAAATTCATATCTACAGAAACGACATCTTAAATGTCCATTATTTACATTTAAAGAAATATCTGTTGAACCACACTTTGGACATTTATTTTGTCCATCTTTATTTCCTACATCTGTTTTAATAATAGTAGTAGATAAAGTATCTTGCAAATTACTTTCTTGCATATTATAATCCTAAAAGTTTATTTTTTACTGCATCAAAATCTGCTTGTGTTATAACACCAGCATCTAATAATTTTTTCATTTCTGTTAACTTAGCATATGGATCTTCTTGAGCAGGTTGTGGTTGTTGAACAGATTGAACATTTTGTCCTTGTTCAGTTGGTTGTTGCATATTATTAACAGTATTTAACATATTAGCACCACTTTGTTGAGCCATATTCATACCCATAAATCCCATCATTGTACCATTTTCATTACCTGCAGCAGATTGCATAGCCTGAGCACTAGCAGCAGCTATCGTACCAGGCATATTAGCACTATAAACACTACCCATACGCGCAGTTTTTCTAATTTCTCTATCATCTTGTTGTACTTGTAAAAATAATTCTTTAGTATTTTCATCATATTCCATTGCTATAATAGCAGCACTTACAATTTCAAGACCTCTTGAAGTTTTCCATTGATATGCATCTTCAACTGCTTGTGCCATTGCTTTAGCAAAACCAACTTGATCTTTCTGAATATTTTGTATACGGTTTTGTTTATTTGGATCATTTGTATAGTTGGCAAAAGCTCCACCTAATGTACCAACAACTTCATTAAACAATTGTTCACATGCTTCATTATCCATATCAGCAAAATCAAATATAGGTGCACCTGGTTGTAAAAACTGAACAGGAACAAAGTTTTTAACAAATAATAAAGGATCAACAATTTTTAAAGTGTATGTTCCTCTTGTCATCGCACCAGCTTGTGTACCTAAGAATGCATCATCCCAATAAATTGTTGTTTGAGTTCCAAATGCATTTCCTGGTATTTCCTTTAAATTAATATAAAATGCTAATTGTTGAGTCCCTGGTTGACCACCAAATTTAACTCTTTCCCATGTTTGACTCATAGTAGAAGCCCAAATTCCATCACCAACAAATAATGAACGTGAATTAGGATCCTCACTTGAATAAATAAATCCACCTGGTTCAGCAACTAATCCACTAATAGCTCCATCTTGAATAGTTATAAGAGCCATACCTTCTGGTACTATAATCTTACTACCATTTGTAATAATATTATTTGAACCTTTAGTATTCTCACCAATACCAGCATTAGTACCTTGTGGTACTGCCTCAAACAAAGCAGCAGTTGGTGAAACACCTTGTCTAGGACCATAAAAATCCTTCCATTGATCAGCAAATGTGCCACTAAATGCACCTGCAAAAGCTTTAATAAATCCCATAAATAATTCCTCCTTCTATTTTTTATGAAATCATAATAGCTAATCACGTTTGATTATCAATTATAATTACATTATAACCATTTCAAAAATAATTTGTCAACAAAAGAGGTATATTCAAAAAGATTAGAATAGTATTAATTCATAACATCTTCCATCTTGCCAAATAAGAAATCAAGTGCCCCTTGAATAGTTTCACCTATTTTATTAGAAAGTTTTAAAGTATTTTTAGAAATACTATTATCATATTTTTCTTCACTATCAGTGATATAGTTTTTTAAATCTATTTCTACATTATTAGCTACATCTTCTTCAAACTGTTTAATCTGTTCCTCGGTTAATGCCATCTTATTTCTAGATTGATAATCAATAAGTCCACTACCAGACGAATAATACAATGCAACAAACACTAAAAATACCGTAAGCAATACATATTTAAATAAATTATCCTTCATATTTAATCTCCTTTATATATTCAGTTAAAACCTGACTTATAGCTTCACAAGTATTAAATACTTCATCTATTTTGTTTTCTACTCCACCTACTTCTATTAATATAGTATTAGGATGAAAATCTTGATTATAAACCCCATTAACACCCTTTCCCTGTTTCTTATAAATTCCCCTTGATAATCCGGGATACTTTTTATTAAACATATCATTTAATGTCTCAGTTACTTTTAAATTCTTAGCATAATCTTTATTATCAAGACCAACAATAAACAAAATTTTTGCATACTTCTTATCATTAATAGTAGTACTAGAAATGCTTTTCTTAACTGAATCTCTATGTAAATCAACAAAAAACTCCAAACTAGGATTCTTACTATAAACATCTTCAAGTAATAATCTAGTAACCTTATAACTAGAAGCATAATTCCAATTATTAGTTCTTAAAAATTCTGTAACATCATTTTCTTCTACTATTGTTGGGATACCATTTTTATTTAACTTCTCTCTTAAAATATAACTAGTCATCATAATAGTAGGTTTAACATTATAACTTTCTAAATTACTACTAGTATATTCTTCAGACTGATGTGTATTATAAAGATAAACTATAGGATTATTAACTTCTACTTTCTCATATGGATCTTTAACATAATTAGATTCTGGTACTGTCTCCAATTCATCATCAGAATTATTACCAACCACAATATCATCTACTACATAATTATTACTAAGTAATGTAACAGGACTTTTAATATCTATATTAGCTATAAAACTAATAAGTTGAGTAAACATTTTAGAATTACTATCTCTTTCAATATGAGAATTACCATTTTGAAGTAGCAATTTCAAAAAACTTTCATTATCTATATTCTTAATAAAATACTTAATAGTTAAACAAAAAGAAAAAGAAAACAAAGAAATAATTAGTAATATTTTAATCACTAATGTATTACGTTTTCTTCTATTTCTAATCTTCATTTTTCTCATATAACACCACCTATCTAGTACTAATATAGTCTAGTAGTTAAGCTTTATATGTCGAAATTTTTGTGAAGAGCTTTATTTATTGAATAAGCTAAAACTTTACTTGTTTTATCAATTACGAAATCAACTTCTTTAGGAGTAACCATCATATTATAACCAATTGGTGTAAGTACTTCAAAAATAAGTTCCCTTACTTCATCTTCTTTTAGATTACCAATTTCACCTAACAGTTTTCCCTTTTCCTCATCTGTAAGTCTATCTTCATGTTCCAAATAATTTCTATGTGTAACGGGGATTAATTTATTTTTATTAAAATTTTCTTTATTGTAACTAAAGTGTTTAAATAAATATTTAATAGTATCACTAACTAACACAAAAGCTTCAATCACTGTTGGCACACCAATAGATATAACTGGTACACCTAATGTTTCATAACTTAATTCTTTTCTATTATTATAAACCCCACTACCAGGATGAATACCTGAATCAGTCATTTGTATTGTTTTGTTAACACGATCCATACTACTAGAAGCTAACGCATCTATAACGATTATAAAATCAGGATGAGTTCTTTCAACTATCCCTAAAACCACATCACTACTTTCAATACCAGTATTCCCTGTAACACCCGGAATAAAAGAAGATACATTTCTATAATTAGGATCAACTTCTACTTCCTCTATTTCATATAAATATCTAGTAACTAAAATATCTTCTACTGTTTTAGGCCCAAGTGCATCTGGTGTTGAAGAATGATTTCCTAACCCTACTACTAAACATTTATCGTTGTCATTTATATTTAAAACTTTCAACATATATTTAATTTCTTCAACCAAAACTTCTTCTAAATGTTTTCTATTTATCTTATCAGTTACATCATCATAACTAATAGTAATATATCTACCTTTTTTCTTATTTAATTTATTTTCATCTTTTTCTATAGAAACTTCTAAAACAGCTATTCCATTTCTTTCTTTTTTATTTATTCTTATTCCTTCATCATCATTAACTTCATCAAAAACATCAACAATTAAGTCAGTTCTCACTTGATACTTTTTTAAATCTTTCTCGCCTTTCATCATAACACCAATCCTTTATTAGCTATTTTTTCCATTTTTTTAACATTTTATTTGCATTTTCACAAAAAATTTGGTATCATTAATTGTAGCTTAAAAAAGTGAGGTGAAACTATGCCAAATATTAAAAGTGCTAAGAAAAGAGTTATTACAAGTGCTAAGAAAAGAGATAATAACATTTTAACTAAATCAAGCATGAAAACAGCTGTTAAGAAAAGTGAAAGAGCTATCAAAGCTAATGATAAAGCTTTAGCTGAAGAAAACTTAAAAGTAGCTATCAAAAGAATCGACAAAGCTGTAGCTAGTGGATTAATTCATAAAAACAAAGCAGCTAGACAAAAATCAAGATTAACTAAACAAACAAATTCATTAAACTAATCTATCTATTTTGATAGATTTTTTTATTGTCAAAAACCAACTCCATGTTATAATTATAATTAGGTGATCATATGAAGAAGCTATTAAGAACGTTATTAATTATTGGTCTTTTTACAGCCTTCTATATTTATAGAAAAGAAATAGTAAATTATGTTATTGATACTGTTGCTGTATTTAATACATCAACTATTAAAAATAATGAATATGCCAGTAATAATAGTTATGAGTATGTAAAAATAACTGATGATTTCTCACCAAAAAATAAACAAGATATTATTAATATTTACTACACTATTATTAATTCAGGTATGAAAGAATTTACTTTCTACTGTAATAAACAATATAAAAACTGTTTAATAGATATAGACTATATATCAAATAACCAACAATTATTATCAAACATAAATAATTTTGTACCTGTATATAATAGTTTCACTAATATTGAAACTGAATTCGATAGTTTAGGTACTGTTAAAGTTAAAATAACTCATACTTACACAGATGAACAAATTAAATTACTACAAGAAAAAGTTAACTCAATAAGCAAAGACTTAATTAAAGAAAACATGAAAGATGATCAAAAAATAAAATTAATTCACGACTACATTATAAATAATACTAAATATGATACTGATAGAAGTGATAATAAAATAATAAAATACGATTCAGATACAGCTTATGGTGCATTAATTGAACATTACGCAATATGTGGTGGATACGCTGACTCTATGAAATTATTCTTAGATTACTTAAATATTCCAAATTACAAAATATCAAGTGAAAATCATATTTGGAATTTTGTTTATGTAAATAATGAATGGTATCATCTAGATTTAACTTGGGATGATCCTGTAACATCAACCGGTAAAGATGTTTTAGAATATGACTACTTCTTAATAACTAGTAAAGAATTAAAGCAAATGAACACAGATCAACATTTCTATGATCAATCAGTATATCCAGAAACTAAATAAAAGGAATTATCTTCTTGATAATTCCTTTTCAATTGAAATATTATTTACCTTCAATATATTTTATTACATCAGAAACAGTATTATTAAAATTACTATAATCCGTTTCTATCCATTTAATCTTATCATTAAATTGATTTTTAAAGAAAGTATATTGTCTTTTAGCATAATGTCTTGAATTTTTCTTTATCAAATCAATTGCTTCTTCTAAACTACATTCATTATCAAAATATTTATATAACTCTTTATAACCTATACCCGTCCCAATAGCTTTAGTGTAACCATAATTCTTATAAAAATAATTAACTTCCTCTAACAGACCGTTTTTAATCATTACATCTACTCTATCATTGATTTTATTATAAAGATTATTTCTATCAGTAGTAAGACCAATCATATAAAAATCATATAATGCATTTTGACCATAATTATCTACCATTAAATCATTCTCATATTTGTTTAAAGCTCTTATTAATCTTTTACGATTATTAACATGAATTAAACATTCACTGTCATATTTCTTAATCTTATTAAGAATATCTTGATTAGATAAATAATCATAATTATTTAAATCTTTTTCTTCTTTAAAACGATAATCATATAAAGCTGCTTTAATATATAAACCAGTACCACCAACAATAACTATATTTTTACCGCGTTTAGTTAATTCATCAATCATCATACGACAATCTTTCTGATAGTCATAAACTGTATAAACATCTTTAACATCACATATATCAAATAAATAATGAGGAATTCCTTCCTTTTCTTGTTCCGTAACTTTAGCAGTTCCAATATCAAGCCCTCTATAAACTTGCATTGAGTCACCATTTATTATTTCGGCATTATATTTCTTTGCTAATTCAATACTAAGTTTTGTCTTACCAACACCAGTAGGCCCTACAACAACTATTATCATAAATCATCACTCCTATAATATAAAATCAAGCATTTTTCACGTTGCCCATTATGCTTATAAGTTCGATAATAAACCTTTTCATTATTTAACATTTTTTTAAACTCATCTATTCTTTGCATATTTTCATTATAAAAAACAGAATCGGAACTATCACAAACCCCTATAACAAAACTACCACATTCAACCATATGTAATGCCAAGCTTTCTGTATCATGATAGATCCCATTACTGATATAACAACTAGGATAACTAAAAGTATTTGGTAATTGACTATTACATTTTATAGTACCATAACCAGATTCAATAATCATAGCTCGTCTATCCAAAAAAAATGATACATTATCTAAATCTTTACTACTAACCGTTTCAATTAAATAATCAGATTCCCTAACCAAATTATATCTATTAACCGTCTTAGCAAACACTTTATTATTTCTTTCCTGCTTATGAATGAAATCACGATAATTATCAAAATTAGGATACCAAAGACCATCATCAAACTTTTTTAAAAGCTTAGGATCATTTTTTATTTCTAAAATATATCTAGACATCAATGTACTCATAAATCCCCCTAAATTATTTATTTCTTAATTTTCTTTTTTATAATTTTTTCTACTTCTTTGTCTTCATCTTTTTCAGATTCTTTATACTTAGTCCAAAAAGATTTTTCAGCCTTTAAAACTTTTACTTTTTCTTTAGATGAAGATTGTTTTTTATAAATACTTTTTTCTTTTTCTATCATATAAGATTTTGGTGTATTCTCTAATCTATATTGAATTAACTTTAGTTTCAATTCTTCAGTACTAACATTAACATCAATTTCTGGATTTTGTTTACTAAAATAATGAACCCCCATTTTCTTAGATATTTCAAAATTTACTTTTGTTATTCCAGACAAAATCCCACAATAAGAAACAAGTTGAATTAAATCTGCAAGTAATGTAGGCATATAAGGATCTAAAAATGAACTCCATAGTACTAAACATGCAGCACCAATTCCTTCTAAAAGAATCAATAATATTGGAATCCAAATACATTTATCATTAGGAACCCTTTTTCCTTGTTTTATTTCTAAAAGTCTTTGATACTTAAAAACATTAAAATTAGTAATCTCTCCATCTTTCATGTTACCCTCCTAAACTGTTTAACCCATAGCTCTCTTAAACAGCTTCTCTAAATCATATTTAGAATATGTAATAATTGTAGGTCTACCATGAGGACAAGTAAACGGATTATCACACTCTCTTAATCTTTCAAGTAACACTTCCATATCAGATTGTGTTATATGATCATTAGCTTTTATACTAGCCTTACATGCAACTGTAGCGGCAATATGATCTAAAAATTTATCAAGTTTAAAATCTTCTTTAACTATAATAATGTCAATAATTTTACGAAGTGCATGTTCTGTATTTGACTTAGTAAGCCAAACCGGAATACTACGAATAGCTATTGTTTGAAATCCAAATTCTTCATAACCAATTCCCAAGTTATCAAGTAAATTAAAATTCTCTTTTAAAATTAAATACTCATTACTTGGAAATTCTAATGTTATTGGAACCAGTAAATCAGTACAAACTGGTTTAGGATTAGCAAGTTCCTTTAAATAGTATTCATAATTTATTCTTTCATTCGCAGCATGTTGATCTATTAAAAACATACCATCTTCATTTTCTGCCACAATATATGTACCATGAACAAGTCCAACTGGATACATTTTCTTAATTCTTTCTCTTTTAACTTCAACTACATCTTCATTGTAAACTTCTTCTTTTTCTTTAACCTCAAAATCAAGAGTCATCTTTTCAAAACTATTAAACTCTTCTTCTTTTTTGACTTCATTAAATTCTTCAAATGCTTTAGGTGTATAAACAGTAGAAATTCTAGTCTTATTTTCATCAACTATTGTTTCTAAAGCTGCATCTGGTATTAGTGTTAAACTTTCTAACTTAGATGTAATAACATTACTAATTAATTCCTTTAAAGTATCCATTTTAGAAAACTTAATATCCATCTTAGTAGGATGAACATTAACATCAACTAAAATAGGATCAACATCTATTTTTAATACTACTATTGGATACTTATCTTGAGGTATATAAGTATGATAACTATCCGTAATATAACGAATAATATCTAAATTACGTATAACCCTACCATTTACTAATAACGTAATTGAATTCTTATTACTTTTTTGTAGTTCTGGATAAGAAATATAGCCACTAATTTTATAGTCATCATTCTCCCCGCTAATTTCAATCATTTTTTTAGTAACAGATAAACCATAAATATCATTAATAACTTTTAATAATCTACCACTACCATCAGTTTTTAATAAAACTTTATCATTATTAGTTAAAACAAATCTTATTTCAGGATAACTAAGAGCCATCTTATTAAGATAATCAGTAATATAAGAAAGTTCTGCATATAAGCTCTTTAAATATTTTAAACGAACTGGAGTATTATAAAATAAGTTCTTAACGGTAATTGATGTACCACAACTTAAATCACTAGAATTAACTGATATAAGCTTACCACCATGTATTTCTACTTCTGTTCCATAATCTCCATTACATGTTTTCAAAGTAACATTAGAAACACTAGCTATAGATGGTAAAGCTTCTCCACGAAAACCTAAACTCCCAATATGAAACAGATCATTTTCATTTTTAACTTTACTAGTAGCATGTCTTGAAAAAGCGAGCACTGCATCTTCCTTATCCATACCAATACCATTATCGGTTACTTTTATTTCTTTAACTCCAGAATCTTGAAGTTCTACTTTAATTTCAGTACTTTTAGCATCAATCGCATTTTCTACTAACTCTTTTACTACATTCATACATTTTTCTACAACTTCACCAGCAGCAATCTTATTAGCTAAAATTTCATCCATTATTTGTATATTACTCATAATACCACCAACTTATATTAATATTATAACGTATTTTAGAAAAGAAAAAAAGGAAAAGAACGGTTTTTATTCTTCTCCAAAATAGAAAATAAATAGTTATATTTTCAATGCTTTTAATTTTCTAATATCATTATTCTCAAGTATTATATTTGTAATATAAGATGGCTCAACTCTTATTTCATGCGGAGCATCATGTACATGTTCAGCATTAACCAAAACAGGCATGTCACAATTAGAAGCACTAACTTCATTATAACCAACTAAAACCTCTTGTCCCCCAGGAACTGCATAATATTTTGCTTTAGAAAACAAGTGTTTTCTTTCCTTAATTACAACATACTTAATATCTGAAATTTTACCGATACCATTTTCAAAAATAAGCAAATTTCCTAAATACATGTAGTATGGATCCCTTTTTCTCATAAATACACCCCTCTAATTGACGCATATTATATCACAAGTTGTTTAAATAGTCAATCAATTTAACCGCCACATCATGCGTTAACACTGTTTCAAGTTCTTCCAAAGAAGCTTCTTTCAACTTCTTCAATGACCCGAATTTCTTTAAAAGCTCTTTCCTTCTTACTTCACCAATACCAGGAGCCATATCAAGTAAAGAAGCAAGGGTACCCTTTTGTTTAATATTTCGATGATAACTAATAGCATAATTATGAACCTCATCTTGAATACGATTTAAGAATAGAAACAAATTACTATCTTTATCAACATTAATACTCTCTAAATTACTATTAATCAACACACTAGTTTTATGTTTATCATTTTTCTTTAAACCACATATTGGAATACTAAGTCCCAAACTATCAATTATTTCTTTAGTAACTGATATTTGCAATTCACCACCATCAACAAGTATTAAATCAGGTGCTTTAACTTCTTCCATTAAAACTTTATAATAACGACGATAAATTACCTCTTTCATAGCTGATAAATCATCTTTAACATCAGTTTCTATTTTAAACTTACGATACTCATTCTTATTAGGCA
>JAZOBJ010000006.1:0-22992 GCA_045595895.1 Candidatus Scybalousia sp.
CAGTTTATTTATCTGTTCCGGTTTAATTCCACGTCCAGTATCAGCTACTGAAATGATAAGATTACATTCATCATTTGTATTAATACATTTAACATCAAAATTTATATAACCATGTTCCGTATACTTAACTGCATTAGTTAAGATGTTAGTAGTTACCTGCTTAAGTTTACCAGAATCACCTGATAAGATATTAGGTAGATCTGGTGAAATAGTTGTGTGTAATTCTATAGGTTTATCACCAATTCTTGGAATCATTAGTTTAGCTAAATTTTCAAAAATAGCTCTAGGTTTATAGTTAGTAACAACTACTTCCATTTTATCTGCTTCTATTTTAGAAATATCTAAGATACCATTTACTATCTCTAATAAGTTTTGACTTGCCATAATAATATCATCAGCATCACTATAACAATCTTCTATTTCTTTTTCTTGTTTAATACACTCTGAAAAACCTACAATAGCATTAAGTGGAGTTCTTATTTCGTGGGACATACTTGATAAGAATTCACTCTTAGCACGGTTAGCTTTATCCGCCTGATCTTTAGCCATATTTAACTGTTCGATCATTTTAACATCTGGATTTTCTATTGTATGATACATTATTAAATTAATAAATGACATTAAAAATGGTATTATTAATAAACCTGGATTTATACCTCTAATTATTAATGCCAAAAAACCAAAAAATAACAGCGCAAATACAGGAGCATATTTTTTATTTCTAATATTTTTATAATTAATAACAGTAATAAAAAATGCTAAAAATAAATATATTCCACAAGTTACATACAAAACATTTACCGATGGACCATAACTGTACATTACACCATTCTCATTATATAAAGATAATGGTAATACTAAAGCTAGTACCGCAATCGTTATGTTAATTATTGTAGTAACTTTTAAGGCTAATTTATAACTACTTTCATTCTTATTAACATTAGAAATATAAAATATATATAAAAAGAATAACCATGCCCATAATAAATACTGTATAAAATCTACCCTGTTTAAAATGTAAATAGATAAATGTTCTCCTTCCAAATATGCTATAAAAATTATTAATACCATAACAAAAGAATCTATAAAACTACTTACAACTAAACCACTAAATATTTTAGTTTCTTTATTATCAATTCTCTCTCTTGAAAAAAATAAGACCAATAATAATGATGCAATGAAAAAAGAACATGCAGGTATATATAAATTTGGCACTACTATCACCCCAATTATATATATATTATACCACATGCCTTTTATATAAAAAAGTCTTATCGTATGTTTGATACATTTTCTTCTAATGTTTCACCATATATTTCATCAATTTTCTGTAAACCATGTTGATGTTCTGGAGAATTCAATACTACATCTGGACTATTTTTTATTCCAACAATATAAGTTTTTTCCCTTTCCGGATTTAATTTTTTATACTCATCATATCTTTTACGAATTACTTCATCCCACAAACCCCTATCTACTTCACTACTTTTCATTTGTGGAAACATATTCCATATTTCAAACTTTAACGTTGCAAGCATTTCTTCTAAATCAATTGTTTTATCTTTTTTATTATCACTTTCTTTAACTTTAAAAGGTTTGCCAAAATTTATATAACAACATTGATCAGTATATTCGTAATATTCTATAGCAACAGGAACAACAGTAGCATTAGATCGTCTAGCTATTTCAAACCAACCATAATGACAATGATTAATCGGTTTACTAGGTTCAACACACCAAGTAGCTTCAGGACACATAACTACATTTACTCCATTATCTAATAGTTTTACAGATTTATCAATTGCTTGTCGTCCAGATTTTTTATCATCTCTATCTACTTTTATCTTTCCATTCATATGAAAAAAAACATTATCTATAAATTCTAATGGTTGTTTTCCTACCATTACATAAAAATGATCCTTTAAAGCTTCCATAATTACTGGACCATCGTGAGAATTTGAATGTGTCATTAAATATAATACCGGACCATCAGTATTAGGTTTTTCATTTATGAACTTCAATTCAAAATCTCTTCTTTGTGGCATTTGTTTTAAAAAAAATGGATGTATTGTTCTTTTAAAAGATATTATTGGATGTTTTAACATTCCTAAATTAATTCTTACTTTCTGTAAATTGCTCATATCATCACCTCTAAACAATTTTATAACATAAAAAACAGTTAAGTTTACCTACTATTCTAATATATACTAATTATACTAGACTTTATAAAAAATGTATAGACTTTTAAAAGTATTAAACAAAAAAAGTTAAGCAAACAACTTAACTTTTAAATTTATTCATTATCTTGATTAATAGGTTTCATAATTGGGAATAAAACTACATCCCTAACAGATGGAACATCATATATTAACATCATCAATCTATCTATTCCAAATCCTAAACCAGATATAGGTGGCATACCCTGTTCCATAGCTAATAAGAAATCTTCATCTAAATCCATAGTTTCATCGTCACCTTGTTCTTTTGCTTTTAATTGACCTTCAAAAGCTTCTCTTTGCTCTATTGGATTTACTAACTCTGAATACGCTTTACATAACTCAGTACCTGCAGCAACAACTTGGAATACATCTATTCTTCTAGGGTCATTATCATTTCTACGAGCAAGTGGTATTAATACACTTGGATAATTATAAATAATAGTTGGATCGACAATATTAGCACGAATCTTTTTCTTATAAACAAAATCAATTATTTGACTTAAAGATTTATAATCTTCAAGTTCAGCCATACTAAATAAACCACTATCAGCTATTTTTTGTTTTAACTCATTTGGATCTTCAATACTTAAGAAATCAAATCCTAAAACTTTTTGCATAGATTCACAGTAGTTAATCATATCCCATTCTTCTTTACCAAAATCTAAAGTTAAACCTTGATAATTAATAGTAGTAGTACCAACTAATTCTAATAAAAGGGCTTTAATAAATCCTGTATAGAATTTAATATTATCTTGATAATTCCAGTATGAAGCATACCATTCTACTTGAGTAAACTCTTGTAAATGTTCTGAATCCATTCCTTCATTTCTAAAACATTTAGCTACTTCATAAACACGATCAAATCCAGCAGCTATACATTGTTTTAAATAAGTTTCAGGAGCAATTCTTAAATTACAATCTAAATCAAGTGCATTATGATGTGTATAGAAAGGTTTAGCGCTAGCTCCACATACAGCAGTTTGAATAATTGGAGTTTCTACTTGTAAGAAACCATTTTCTGCTAAATATTTGTGTAAGAAAGAATAAAATTTACTTCTTCCTAAAAATACACGTCTAGATTCTTCATTAGTAATTAAATCAACATATCTTTGACGATATTTTAATTCTGTATCAACAAGACCATGGAACTTTTCTGGTAGTGGTCTTAATGCTTTACCTAAGAATTCAAAAGTATGAACTCTAAGTGTCTTTTCACCAGTTTGTGTAGTAAAAATCTCACCTTTAGCACCAATAAAATCTCCAGTATCAATTTGTTTCTTAAAGAATTCATATCTTTCTTCACCAACAACATCTACTTTAAACTCTAATTGCATACCTGCTTCTAAATCACGAATTCTAACGAAACTAAGTTTACCCATCTTTCTAGCAAAAATAATTCTACCAGCTATAGAAACATCGCAAACACCATCTTCTAATTCTTTAGCATCTTTTAATGAATGTGTCTTTTCATATCTTTCAGGATATGGATTACACACTTTTGAAATTTCTTCTAATTTTCCTCTTCTAACTAATTCTTGTTCTGATAAAACTCTCATATATACTTCCTCCTAATTTTCTTGTATTACTTTAGTACCAGCAATAACATCATGTAATCCTCTTCCATCTTTACGGAATAAGATCATGATTAACGTAGCTATCTCAATAATCGCAGCTATATATTGTAAAACTGTACTAGTATAATAATAATAACTTCTACCTGCAAATAGTAATGCAGCTAACATCAATATTGTAACTAAAATTGAATTAATAATAAGAGCACGATAAGTAACCTGATTCAATGTTAATTCACCATCTTTAGTACTAACAACTCTTAATCTCATTAACTTTTTACCAAAAGTTTGTCCTTTATTATAAAACTGAAATACTACAAAGTAAAGAATTATTAATACAACCTCAGCAATTATTGAAATTACATTATTATAATCAAGATCATACGTAATACTTTTAGATTTATTTAAATATTCATCATAACTTATTTTTTCTTCAATAAAATCAGCTTGTATTTGTTCATATTCTTTTAAATATTTATCATAATTAGTATTCTTAGGTAATACATACATAACTCCTGTACACACTAAAGATACAATCAAAATATCTACTATATAAGCAATAAATCTAGGTAAGAAATATGGCTTAGTATTATTACTAACAACTTCTTCCTTTTTATTTTCTACTACTTCCCCAACTACTACTTCTTTTTTCTTTCTTGGCATATTATTCACCTTTCCATTCTAATCTAAATTTTGAATATAACATTTATATTCATTTAATATCTCAATTATAGCAAAAATATTCTTTTGTAGGAATATTTTATTCTTTATTTCATTAGAATTAGGCATTCCTTTCAAATACCATGCTATATGATTACGAATTTCAAGTACTGCTAACTTTTCATTTTTCAGTTCATATAAATTATTTAAATGTTCTAAACACATATCAATACGTTCCATAAAACTAGGACTAGATAAAACCACACCATCTTCTAAATAAGCATTAATTTCTCTAATTAACCAAGGATTACCAAGTACTCCTCTACCAATCATAACTAGATCACAACCAGTTTCATCTATCATCTTTTTAGCACTATATATATCAACAACATCCCCATTACCAATAACAGGAATACTAACAGCTTCTTTTACTGCTTTAATAATAGACCAATCAGCTTTACCACTATAACCTTGACTTCTTGTTCTAGGATGAACACAAATCGCACTAGCACCAGCTTCTTCACATATTTTAGCCACTTCAACTGCATTAATACTATTACTATCCCAACCACTTCTAATTTTAACTGTGACTGGAATTGGAACAGCTTTAACTACACTAGAAACAATATAACGAATCTTTTCTGGATCTTTTAATAAAGCACTACCAGCTTGAGCTCTAACTGCAACTTTTGGAACTGGACATCCCATATTTATATCAATAATATCTGGTTTCATATTTTCATAAATAAACTTGGCTGCATCCACAAAAGATTCTTTATCACTACCAAATATCTGTTGTGTAATAGGTCTTTCCATTTCTTCCATATAAAGCATATCAACTGTTTTCTTATTTTTATAAAATAATGCCTTATCACTAACCATCTCTGCATAGATAAGCCCAGCACCCATTTTCTTAATAATCTTACGAAAACTAGAGTTACCTATACCAGCCATAGGCGCTAAAACTGTTTTATGTTTAATTTCTACATTTCCTATATAAACCATATATATCCCTCAAATCACCATAAATAATACCATAAAACAATAAAAAAAGAAACATGAATTTTCTTGTCTCTTACTTTCCATCATCCATATATAATTTTTGTTTAACACTTTCTTTAGACACATCCATAGTTTTTTTAAATGATCTAATCCAAGCATAAATAACCTCATCATCAAGATTAGGATTAAATTTTTGAATTTGTTTTACCCTATGATTAACATTTTTATAATTACCATATTTAGGATTAAATAATTTCTTATATCCTTCAAAAGTAAATAATTTAGTACCTAAAGATTTAATAATTGAACCTGTATAATAATCTTCAATATCACTAATCCATGTTCCAGGAACAACACCATATCCACAAATAACTTCATTCAACCTATCTTCTGGATTCAAATCCCATTCAATAGTTGGATAAACTGTAACATCATCACTAAATTTAGAACAAAAATTATATTTACAAATTGGTTCTAAATCAAGAATTCCATTAAATACTTCCATTAACTCTTGAACAACATCTTGTCTTTCCACATTTTCTACTGTCAAAATAATTCCATGATATGTATTTATTTCTATCGGAACGTTCTTATAATGTGCCTGAACATAAGCAAACGTTTCCTTCCTATCAAACTTAATCTCATCTCCAAATAATGAACTTAAATATTGTTTTAAATCTTCCCTAAAAATTTCACCAGTTTCTATATGTGGAAAGTCAGACACATTTAATTCTCTAGCAGCATGACGTGCTTTAAAAATACAATTTATTTCATTAACTAATCCCTTTTTCATAACAAAACCCTCCATTTCCAATTATTCTAACATAATAAATTAAAAAAAGAAACTATTATTATTTAACAGTTTTCTTATCATCAAAGTTCTTTAATAAATCTATCAAAAATCTTCTTACTATTAATATCATCATCTATTAATGATTCCGGATGCCACTGAACACCTAAAATGAATTTCTTACCTGGATAGGATAATGCTTCTATTAATCCATCTTCACTAACCGCATCAATGTTCCAATTAACTATGCCACCAACATGATAATTATGTCTGCTATTAACCATTAAACTATCAACATTTAAAATATCACGCAAAATAGTATTCTCAACAACCTCAACCTCATGAACATATTTCCTATCCTTTTGACAATGATTAATAATAGTATCATTCAAAATAGTTGTATCAAATTCACCACTATTAAGACGATTATCCATAACACCCATAATTTGCATACCTAAACATATCCCAAGCAATGGTTTGTCGTTATTGATTGCATATTTAACAACATACTCATCATGACTATACCATTTCACACCACCAGGCAATAAAAAACCATCACACATATCTAAAACTACATCCAATTTCTTTAATGCTTCATTATTAGTAACACATTCATCACTAGATTTTGTTTCATTATAAGTCAAATCCTTGGGAGGTAAAATCATAACTGGAACAACATCATCATACTTAGAAAAAACTCTAGAATATACTTCCAAACATTCAAATTCATATGAATCATCAGCATTCTTATTACTTCTCCCAACTATTCCAACAATTTTCATATAAATCACCAATTTTATTATAACATAAACAAAAAAAAGAAACTATTAATCTTTAATAGCTTCTTCTAATTCCTCTTTAGTCATCTTAGTATAACCTTTAATACCCTTTTCTTTAGCGATAGCCTTTAATTCATTAAATGAATTATCAGTCTTTTCTTCTTCAGGCATTTTACCAGTTTCTACTAAAGAATCAATTTGTTCCTTAGTTATTGTTTCATGTTCTAATAATGCATCAGCTATAAGTTTAACTAAATCTTTATTTTCTTTTAATATCTTAGCAGCTTCTTTATAACATTCATCAATAATCTTACGAACTTCTTTATCTATTTCATGAGCAATCTCATTAGAGAAATTTTTAGTTTTATTATAATCTCTTCCTAAGAATACTCCACCCTCTTGTTGCTCTAGTTGAACTGGTCCTAAATCACTCATACCATATTCAGTAACCATAGCTCTAGCTATCTTAGTAGCTTTTTCAAAGTCATTATGAGCACCTGTTGTAACTTCTTTGAATTGAATTTCTTCTGAAACCCTACCACCAAGTAAACCAATAATTCTTTCTAAAAGTTGTGTTTTAGTAGCTAAATATGTTTCTTCCTTAGGCATCATTAATGTATAACCACCAGCTTGCCCACGAGGAATAATAGTTATTTTTTGAACATCATCAGCATTAGGAAGTTTAATTCCAAGTACAGCGTGTCCTGCTTCATGATAAGCAACTACTTTTCTTTCATGTTCAGTGTATTTACGAGAAAGTTTTGCTGGACCACCGATAACACGATCAGTAGCTTCATCTACTTCACTCATAGTGATTGCATCTTTATTACGTCTAACAGCTAAAAGTGCTGCCTCATTTAATAAGTTTTCAAGTGCAGCTCCACTAAATCCTGGAGTACGTTTAGCTAAGTTTTCTAATTTAACTGAATCAGCTAAAACTTTATTCTTAGCATGAACTTTTAATATTTCTTCTCTTTCTCTAACATCTGGCAAATCAACAGTTACTTGCCTATCAAATCTACCTGGACGAAGAAGTGCCGGATCAAGAACATCAGCTCTATTTGTAGCAGCCATAATGATAATACCTTCATTAACACCAAATCCATCCATCTCAGTAAGTAATTGATTTAATGTTTGTTCTCTTTCATCATGTCCACCACCAAGACCAGTACCACGTTGACGACCAACAGCATCAATTTCATCTATAAAGATTAAACATGGTGCATTATGCTTAGCTTGTTTAAACATATCTCTAACACGACTAGCTCCAACACCAACAAATAATTCAACAAAATCAGAACCACTTATAAAGTAGAAAGGAACGTTAGCTTCACCTGCAACAGCTTTAGCTAATAAAGTTTTACCTGTTCCAGGAGGACCAACTAATAAAACACCTTTAGGAATTCTAGCCCCTAGTTTAGTAAACTTCTTAGGATTTTTTAAAAAATCAATCAATTCACTAACTTCTTCTTTTTCTTCTTTTAATCCAGCTACATCTTTAAATGTTACTTTATTAACATCATTTGAAAGTCTAGCTCTACTCTTACCAAAATCCATTGATTTATTAGCACCATTCATTTGTCTAGTAAGGAAGAAGAAACCTAAACCAAGTATTACTACCATAGGCAAAATATTAGCAACTACCCATAAGAATGTACTAGATTCAGGATCTACATTAGTAGTTAGTTTAAATTCATTATTACTACCTGTTTCTAAGATATTTTTAACTACTGAGTCAGTAAGAGGTACTCTAATAAAGAAAGTTTCATTTTCTTCGTAACCTTTTAACTTACCAGTAATCTCATAAACAACAGCTCTTTCTCTAGGTGTAATAGCCATTTCTTCTACCTTTCCTTCAACAAGAGCAGTAGTTAATTCTTTATAAGTTAATACATTTTGTTTTTGATTTAATACATTAAATAAATAGTAAACACCAAATATTATAAGTACTAAAAATAAATAAGGTAAAATACCCTTCTTTAAAGCATTTTTATTCATAATATCTCTCCTTTAGTAATATTTAATTATTATATCACATTTATCATTTTTTTGTTTATTAAATTTACTTTTTTTAAGACCTGGTAACCACACAATAGTATCTTTACTATCAACAACTACCGGCCATAATTCTCTATCCTTCATAGGTATTTTACTATCAATTAAAATATCTTTAACTTTTTTATGACCATCAGTTCCTTTTAAGGACATCTTATCACCATGTTTTCTAGTACGAACATATAAAGGTAAAGCAACCTCACTACTATCAAGTCTACATATATCATTACCATTAGTATCAATAGAATCTACCCTTTCTAAATGTTTACCATTAGGAAGAACAGCATAATCAATTAGCTCAATATTATAACTCGATTCATTCTCACCATCACGAACAAATTCTAAATAATCATAACACTTAACTACTTTAATATTATTAGGTAAATAAATATAAGTATTTTTCTTATTTGAAAAAATTAACTTCTTAACTAAACCAATATGTTTATCATTGACAAGTATCAAATCGTCATGATAAATATCTTCAAGTAAATTATATAAAACTTTATCTTGCAACAAATTGTCTAATTCCATATATTTATTAATATTTAATTTATCATTTTCATAAATTCTAAAAAAAGCTTTTTTTACCTGACTATGAATAAAACTATCATATTCAGCTATAACCTTACTAAATTTTAAAAACTTTTCATGGACACAAGGATCTTCATTTTTCAAAAAAGGTAATACTACTTTACGATATCTATTTCTAGTATATTTATCCTTCTTATTAGATTTATCAGTTACATAAGGAATTTTATGCTTCTTATTATAATCTTCAATTTCACTCTTAGTAGCATAAACTAACGGTCTAATAATTTTATAATTGGATTTATCTACTTCTTGATAAAAACCACCATATCCCTTTAATGTAGAACCACGAGTAAGCCTCATTAAGATAGTTTCAACTAAGTCATCGCCATGATGAGCAGTCATTAAATAATTAGCATGATATTTTTCTACTAATGATTCAAAGTAATTATATCTGATAGCCCTAGCTTCATTATGAAAGTTATCATCACCATATTTTTCAATAATCATTGATTCAAATAAGATATCATTCTTTAAACACCAATCTTCTAGAAATTTCTTTTCTTTAGCACTTTCACGTCTAACGTTATGATTAACATGACTACATACTAAAGAAATATCTAACACTTTTCTAATTTCTTTTAATAAATATAGTAAAGCCATTGAATCTGGACCACCTGATACACCAACAACAACTATATCCTTAGGATTTAATAGTTTTAATAAATATTCATAAGACTGCTTCATTTAATCACCACCTCAAAATCACTCTAATAATTATTTTACCACATCAATTTAAAAATCACTACTAACAAACAAAAGAAGTGTAAAAAATACACTTCTTTTATTTAAATACAGGTACATAATCAGGAACAGTTACAGTTAATTGCATACCACCTTGACTATAAGTCTGCGAAGCACCAAGAACATTATTATATGAAGGTGCCTTTATTAAAATAGTATCATCTGTAACCTCAAAATCCAAATTCCAACCTTGCGCACTAGAACCACTTGGAACATCGATAGCTACCTGCCAATCTGTTATAGACTTATTAGTTGTATTAGTAACAGACACATTATATTGATAATAATATAAACCCTCATTAGGAGCACTCCAACTATTAGCTTCTGTTAACGTAACCTCTAAACCATTAGTAGTAATTGTTGCCCCAGTGTTTCCACCATCTCCAGTGTTTCCACCTTCTCCAGTGTTTCCACCATCTCCGGTATTTCCACCATCTCCAGTGTTTCCACCATCTCCAGTGTTTCCACCTTCTCCAGTGTTTCCACCTTCTCCAGTGTTTCCACCTTCTCCAGTATCATCATCAGAATAACCATCACTAATAATAGCATCATCAAATTCAAAATCTTCATTCAATAAACCTATTTGAAGAGTAAAAGAAGTAAAACCACCCGAAACAATAGTACTAGGACTACTTACAGTAATTTTATTAGGATCATCAATATTGAAAACTAAATTATTATCACTACCCCATGCTGAATTATACTTAAAACCAGTGGAAAACGGTAACACAACCCTCCAACCATCTACATTTTTATCACCAACATTAGTTAAAGTAAAATCAATAGTTTGAAAAGTATAATTACCCTCAGTCCAACCTCGTGTAATTTTATATGTTAATTCCAAACCCTCAGCAGCTTTAACAAATTCAAAATTTAAAAACGAATTCAGTACAGTATCACTAGGAACAACATCATCTAAATAACTAAAAGTAATATAAAAAGTCAAATAACTTTTACTCGCAAGTGCATCGCCCTTTTTAAGATCTGTTAACTCAAAAACAATATTGCCATTATCATAAAACTCATTACCGTATAAAACATCATTAAATTTATAATAATCATCAGTACTATTATAAACAGTAATAGCATAAGTGATAGCTGAATCACCATGTCTTGAAGATAATTCTATACTACTATTTAAAGTAGTTTGTGCATAATTATTTATAATTGAATCACTAGGATTAGCATTTAGATTAGAATTATATTCAACATTAGTAATAAATATACCTTCTTGCTTAACGGCAAATACCTTACCAACAATTTCACTAGTAATTGAATTTATAGAGGCATAACCTACAGAAAGAAACAAAATACAAAAAGAAAGAAAAATAGGAAGAAAAACTACGTTTACTTTTTTCTGTTTCTTCATAGTATTTCCTCCATTCTAAACTTTTTTCATTTGTTTCTTTATTTCTGAAACCTTCAAACCAAATAAATAAATTATTTTAGTCTTACTAGGTATTAAGAAATAAACTCCAGTCTTCGTCTTATTTTCAGCCATTAATATAGGTTCTTGAATAGTATCCCTAATCTCTAACATTTCTGTGAAAGTATCAACTTTTAAAACTTGATAACCATCTAAATCAAAATGATTATTAATTTTTTGGATATAGCTCTTATAATTATTTAATATCTTCTTAAGTTTTCTTTCATAAATTGTTTCAGCAGATCTTGTTATAATTATATATTTTGCTAAACTTAAAATCAATAAAACTGCAATCAGTATAAATACAATACATATTATTAAATAACCATAATAAACAGCACTATCTTCCTTGCACATCATAAAAGTTTCACTAACTTCATCTATCATATCATGACCAATATCAATTGCTACCGTCTTTGTAGTCAAAGGAATAGTTAAAAATACAGCCGAATTAGTATTAGCATCTTCCAAATCCTCACATTCACCTACTACATCGACATACATATTAATAATTAAATTACTCTCAACATCATCTAAATCATATATAGTTACGAACTTCTTAACTAAATCATTATAATAATTATAATCAATATCAAGTTTTTCATTTATAGTTACAAGAGATTCATTTTCAGCGTAAAAAACTTTCTCCTTAACTAAATCATTAGCTACATAATATAAAGAATTCTTAGTATTAGTTTCGGTAACCTCAATTACAGACTCAATTCTATACTTATATTTATAATTGATATCTTCTTTATCAACCATCAACTGATAATTAAAATCAGCAGTAATATAATCTATGATACTAGCAATATATTGATTATCAGCATCAAGATAATTATTATCAAAAAAACTATTTTCTTTTAAATATACTTTATAATCTACATTACTATCCACATTGTAAGAAACATAATAAGTCTTATTTCTATCTATAAAAAAGAATAAACTAATCAGAGCAAATAAACACACAACAAAAATAACGCAAACATAACAAGCGATTTTTCTTCTTCTTTTAGGTTGTTCAACTAATATTGCATTAATTTGCTTTGTTTTCATTGCCTAGCTACTCCTTTCCCCTTATGAAAATATATCTCTTACCCAAATTGAAGGATAACCAATATATTTTATTCTAACTCTCGTAAAACCAATTATATCCTTCTTAGTAATATAATCTTCGTCCATCTCAACGTTAGCATCACCTTTAGTATAGTATCTAACTTCTCCATTTATTTTTTTTACATCAACAACCCTATGTATAATTCTAATACCATCACCATTAAATATAACAATGTCACCTTCATTAACATCTTGATTAGTGTATTTTTCATATACTACAGCATCACCAACATTTAAAGTGCCAGTCATAGAACCAGAACCAATAACAATAATACCAAATCTAAATTGACAAGATACTAGCATTGATATTATAGTTGTAAAAATGACTATCATAGTTGTATTAAACACTTTTTTCTTTTGTTGTATATAATCAGCAGCTAAATCCCTTTTTACAAAAGTATAATTAATAACTAAATAAATCATATATGGGTATATCATTCTAAGAATAGATCTAAAAAAGATATAAACATCGGGAACAACTGGAATAAAATAAACATAAAGCGCAGTAATAATTCTATAAACAATAATACCCTTATAATCAAATCTTATAGAAACATAATTATAAAGTAAATTACAGGAAACAGATGCAAACAAAATAAATCCTATAACGGTAAGAAAATCACTTAAATTACTAAGATCATAAACACCAACATAAATAATTAGATCAATTAATACCATTATAGTTAAAACTAAAATTTTTGGTCTTTTACTTTTTTGTGACAAAAAAATATGACGAATTACCTCAGAAGAAATTATTATTACGGTAAGAGGAATAATATAATTCCATGTCGACCATAAACTTAATTTAACCGTGGATTCATAGTAACCAAAATAAAGACCCATTAAATAAAATACAGCCAAATAAATAAAAGCAAATACACACATCAGTATAAAAACTTGCTTATGATATATAGGTAATATTTCTCTTTTCCTTAAAAAAAACATACATATAAACATATATCCAAGTAAAACAAATGCCAATACTAATCTTGTTATTATATTTGACTCAAAGAGAGTAAAGAGAAGAAAAAACAATAATAATAACTCTAAAAAATAAATTTTTAATTTATCTCTATTCATACTTCCCCTTACCTACTTTCAATCAAAGATACCACTATTATGGTTGTACAGGACTAGCCACTAAATCAATGTTAATTTCAGCACTTTGATCAACATCAATTGGAGTTTTGATTAACTCAACAGTAACTGTAACAGTTGTAGTATCACCAGCAGTTACTGTAACTGCCTCAGTAATATCTGTAGTAACACTAAAATATTCAGTGTTATCATTTTGAACAGTTGGTTTTGCTATTGAAGCGCTTAAATCAGCACTAGCATTTTGAATAGTATAAGTTGCTGTAACTTTATCACCTTTAGAAATCAATGAATCAACATTAATAGTTGCTTTATGATCACCACTAACAGTTGCTGTAATAACTTTATCATCACTAACTTCAGGTGTACCAGTGAATTTAACTTTAAAGTTTTCATCACTAACAGTTGCTGAAGCATTACCATTAATATTTAAAGTGATATTTGTAATAGCTGCATAACCAATACCTAACATTAATACTGCTACTAATAAAATCAACCCAACATAAGTATTTCTTTTTTTCATCGTTTCACCTCCTACCTCAAAACAAAACAACAAACAATGCTTATAACGACAGCATTGTCAAGCTATTATTGTTATTTTCTTAATTATAGCATTAAATTTTACACATTTCTACAAAAAATGACAAAAAAAAAGAAATTTTAACAAAAAAAAGAAGACATCAATTGTCTTCTGGTAATCTAAGTATTATCTCACCATCCTTAGAATACATATATTTTTCTCTAGCATATCTAGCTACATAATCAGGATCTTTTAATCTCTCAACATCTACTTTTAATTCTTCTTCTTTTTCTTTTAATACAATAATTTCATCTTCAAGTAAACTTTTTTCTCGATATTTCTCTGATATTTGAACCCAGTAACTACCAATAGTGACAAAAATTGTAGTTAACACAAGTAAACAAATAGGCATAAATAAACACAAACGATATTTAGCTTTGGCATTTTTTCTTTTTGTCGCCATGGCACTCATCTCCTAGTATCATTATTACAGAAACAATTCCTTTTTTCAAGCAAATAAAATGACATCTTTTCGTTCTTTACAAAAAAGATGTCAACTCTTTTTATTGCTAATTATATAATACCCAAATAAATAACCAATAACTAACATAAAAAGAAAATATATATGAAATACCCCATTATTAATCTTTCTAAGTATTAAAAAATATAATAAACAATTATCAAATACAAATAAGAATGTAAGTAGTATTTTATAAAACCATTTACTATCAAATAAAAATCTATATTGAACTTTAATTAAATAGGAAAATAAAATCCCATATACAAAAGACACTGTTAAAACCTGTAATTGTACAGATAATTCCATTATTTAAACAACCTACTAATCATACTTGTTTCTTTTTCTTTTTTAACACCATCATCTAGATAAGAAAAAGATTTTAACAGCCCCTTAATGGAAACATTACCTTGCATAGTATCAAGTTTTAATAATTCTAACCCTTCTCCTTTTAGAACTAAAAATCCCATTACTGTCTCCATTAAGAATTCTTCATCATCAAAACTCTCTATCTTTTTAACTCCAGTCACCAATATATTTTTTCTCTCTAGTATATTAATACTATGATTATAATTACTAATAGTTTGATCCTTGTCCATAAGTTCCTCCTAATAAACTATATGAACAAAAACAAAAAAAAGAACTACTAAACGTAGTTCTTTGATAACTATTATTCTTCAGATGCTACTACATCTTCAGCTTCATCGTATGCTTTAAGAATAGCTTCTTCAAACATAGAACGAACTTCTGGATTAATTGGATGAGCTATATCTCTATAGTCACCAGCTGGAGTTTTTTTGCTAGGCATAGCAATAAATAATCCTTTTTCTCCTTCAATGATTCTAATATCATGAACTGCGAAACTATCATCTAATAATACAGATGCAATACCTTTCATTCTAGAACCTTCTTTTTCAATCTTACGTACATTTACAGATGTAATCTTCATATGTATCCTCCTTCTAAAGTAATTACTTTATAAGACTATAATATAATACTTTATATAAAAAAGCAACATTTTTACGAAAAGTTTACATTTATACTGTAACTACTAATTTTCTTATCAAAACATCACTATAACTAAAAGATTTAACCATCCTACTATCTTGTAATCTAACAGTAAAAATTGATGGATAAGTAGCTATTACCGTAGCCGAAAATTCCTCTATTTGATTTCTACTTCCATTAAACCTAAATTGTAATGTCTGACCCTTATAAGAATCAATCTTATTTCTAACTTTATCTATATTCATCTTGGATACCCCACAAACATACACCCTTTAGTAGCTACTCCACCTATTCCATCACTACCAGATTTAGTTTTATTTAAAACTTCTATTAAATCAACTATTTTATTTCGATCATATAAAGCTAAATAAGATGCAATAATAGCTGGATCAAGTGCATGAATATTAATTCTTTTAGGACTTGATGCAAAAGTAGCACCTGCTTTAATTAATTCCTCATAATTACTTTGACAAGCACCAGCTATAATAATAAGTTTATCCTGATTTCTTTCATATTCTCTTGCTACTTTAACTGCATCAATAAAATTAACTGTATTCTTATAATTAGATACATTATCCTGAGAACCTTTTCTAGGATAATAAGCATCATGACCAGTAATAACCACTACATCAGGATTGAGTTTAATTAAATAGTCTTTAATTTCACTCTTAATATCAACTTCTTTCAAACATAAACCATAAGCCATAATATTTAACTTCTTATAAAAATTCATACATCTTTTTAAATAATCTTCATCACCATCAATATGAAGTATCTTACCTGGTAAATAAAAGAATTCACTTCTATCTAAATTAAAACTACTAGTAATAGATTTAGTTATCCTATCATCATCAATAACATCTCTACTATCCACTTTAACTAAATCACTAACATCACTATCTGCATAAAGTCTTAAATTAATACCCTTTAAGTATGCAACATTACCCTCCATATGCGTAATCACAAAATAAGTATCATTATGATAAGAATTACGAGTAACTATATCACCAATATTAAAAAGCATATATTCACCTCTATCAATGAAATATATGCTTCATATCTTATAAATTATTACTAATATCAACAAAAACCTCAAGCGGTAATTCCTCTGCTCTAACAGTTAAATCGAAATTATATCTTCTTAAAGTTTTTTCAACCTTTACTAAATCATAACCCTTCAAATTATTACGAAGTGTTTTCCTCTTGAAATGAAAACTATCTCTAACTAATTTAAAGAATAATTCTTGATTGTTAACTGATAATACTTCTTTCTTCTTATTCAAAGAAATAACTATACTATCAACATTAGGTTTAGGAATAAAACAATTTCTACTTACTATAAATTCTTTTTTAATATCGAAATAATAGTTTAAGAACACCGTAATAGAACCATATTCTTTAGTTTTAGGCTTAGCTGCAAAACGATCTGCCACTTCCTTTTGAATCATAATTACAACTTTTTCTACATCAATACCCTCTTCTACTATCTTAGTAACAATAGGTGTAGTAATGTAATAAGGAAGATTAGCTACTACATATAAATGTGAATAATTATATTTTTCTATATCTTTTTTTACATCTCTATTTAAGAAATCATCAAAAATAATATCAACATTATCATAATCAACTAATTCACTATCTAAAATTTCCTCTAGCGTTACATCAATTTCATAACATAATACTTGTTTAGCCTTTTTTCCTAATATTTTAGTTAAAGCCGCAGCACCAGGACCAATTTCTATTACTAAACTATCTTCTAAAATATCAGCATGTTCTACTATCTTTTTAGGAATAGAATCATCTTTAAGAAAATTCTGCCCAAACTTCTTCTTAAAATTAAAATCTTTTTGATCCATAAATAATCACCTCCTATATAATAACAAAAAAACTCAACAAAAAAAAGTAGCATTCGCTACTTCGCAGTTTTTAATACTTTCTTTTTAGTGGTTTTAACTTCCTTTTCCTCTTCGCCATTATTAACTTTACCACCCAATAACTTAGTAAAATTAACACCTTCTAACATCAATAATACATTACATACACAAAGTATATATAACATAGCTCTCATAGGTGCAATTACATCAGCAAAATAATTAAAGTTAATATCATAACCAAGTCTTATCATTACTACCATGTTACGATCAAAGAACGTTCTATAAACAGCAAATAATATCATACCAAATACTAAACAACAAGTAATATTATAGAAGAAACAACCATTAACATTCTTTTGTCTAAATATCATATTAATAGCAAATAAAATAAATAGTATTGCAAATGGTATAAAATTAAATACTGCATCCACCATGTCCTTCTCTAATCTACGATACATATTAATTATAATAAAGAATGAGAACACAAAACATACAAGTAATAATATAATTTTTAAGAAAGAAAGTATTGCATTAAGTACTTTAATCATAATTTCCCTCCACTTCATTTCTAAACCATTCTGACATATATTCAACAAAACTTGCAGCCTGATTATAAGAACTCATAACTTCATAAAATCCATCTTTAGTATTATCCTTTATAGAAGAAGAAGCAATTGATGTATTAAAGAAATAACTGCTATTATTAAGTAAATCTTTTTTTAGATATGTAGTTTCATTTAATAAAGAATTAATATGTAACCTAATTAAACCAACATTATTATTTAAATACTTACTATTAAAATTATCTGGCGTAATAGTCGTAGTCCAATATAAATTAGTAACTATGCAAGTGTTTAAAACATCATTTTCATATGATTCTCTTAAATTATATACATCAATAATACTAATTTGTTTTTTATTTCTAACTTCTTTATAAGTATCATTATAAAAACTACTCACACATGATTTTAAATTTTGTGAAATAACCATCATCTTATTATTAGGAATATCACCATTATAAATATTAGCATTAAAAGACGAAATATTATTATTAATATTATCTAATTTTTTTTCAATTTCTTGAATTAAAGGTTGAGTATCAAGATTAACATAATGATCTTTTCTTATCTCTAAATAATGATAGCCATTAGCTAACAAATAAAAACAAGAAAACCCAAAAACAAGACCCAACAATGAATAATTAATTATTTTTATATACTGTTTTATAAATTCCATAATTCCTCCCTAACCTATTGTTTTTTATCATTAGAAGTATTATCTTTTTGTTCCTGAACAATACTTTTTTGATTATTCTTATTATTAGCGTTTTTTATTAATTTTATAGCATCACTCCCTATTATAAATATACAAGGAATAACTACTATCAATAACCATCCTATAGGTTTGGTCATAAAAGTTTGTAAATAACCAATCATAGGAATTCTAAGATATACTTTTCCAATTACTTCATCAGGAGATATAAGAGCAAAATCTGCTGTATTATTATGATCCCCCTTAGTTCTGTACTTTATACCCGTCTCCGTCTCAACAATACCTATAACACGGTGAGTAATTGGAGTACCAGCTGTCTCTATTTCTTTAGAAATAAATGTAATAATATCATTCATTTCTATCTTATCTTGATCTACTCTAACAGTAACAACCGCATCATAAACATTTATACTTGGTATCATACTTTCACTAATAATAACATATGCTCCAAACAAAGGTGACCTATTTTCACCCTTTTTTAATCCAACCTGTTTATCTACATAGTAAGCTAAAAACATAATAAATATAACTGCTACTAAAAACATAACTACATAAAACAGTATTGACGACAAAAGGCGTAAAACCTTTCTAACAGCTTCCATGTAATCACCCTATTTCTATTCTTATCCTATATATTAAGTATTTACATATACTAAAATAATAATACCACATAAAAATTATTAAGTAAAACAAAAAAAGAAAAACTAAGTTTTTCTTTACATAATCTCTAATTAACACCATTAGCAGATACATTAACCTTTACAGAAAAATATTTATCATTTACTTCATTATAATCAAAGTTAACATCATTTTGATCAGCTACCCACATTCTAAAACGAAATTTTTGCCCATATGATACTTCGCCATTATTAACAGTACCATAATAAATTGTTTTTCCGGTTAATAATGAATTAGTTGTGTCAGCTAATGCATCATATGTAACAACACCACTAGTAGTATTAGTAAGAGTCGTAGGATTTTCAATTGTACCATCTATAGTAGTTAAATAAACTTTTACATACTTTTCATCTAATGTACAATCATCACCCTTGTTAATAGCTACTTCATAAGTTAAATCTGTTGTTGTTGTAGTTGCAGATACACTAAAATCAAAATACTCAGAAGCACCAGATAAATTTTTACCAACAGCATCAGATATTGGCATAGCATTTTCTATATTAATACCATTGCTTCCACCATTAGCATCTGAATACGAAAAAACTATTTTACCAGTTTGAATAACGTTATTTGTCATACCATGACCAAAATAATTAAAAATAGAATAACTAACTCCTGAAAATATACAAATCATAGATAAAAACAATAATACTATTGCTACATTAGTAATTCCTGACTCCCTCATAATACTCTACTCCTCTGCTTGCTCTGCATAAACATCAACTTTAAGCGAGAACCTCTTATTATCATAATCAGTAGCATTTTCAGCTACCCACATTCTTAAACGGTATGCATCAATATGTGCACTTAATCCTTTAGATAATAATTTTTCATACAACACATAGTACTCTTTATTATTTTTTTTCTTAATTTTAAGATTAGAAAAATTATCAAGAGTTAATGCATTTTCATAATTTCCAGTTAATTGTGTTAAATATATTCTAATATTTTTATCACTCAATGTTGAAGCTTTATCTTTATCAATTAACACCAAATAACGAACTTTATTATTACCAGTAGTAGCAGTAACATTAAAATCAAAATACTGATGTTTACCAGTCATAACTTTTCCAATAGTATCTTTAGTTGGAATAGCATTTTGAATATTTATTCCATTACCAACCTTATCAACTTCAGTATAGGAAAAAACTATTTGATCAGTAATAATTTCACTATCACTACCACCATCACCCTTATAAACTGAATATGTAATACCAAAAACACAAAAGAAAATTAATACCGTAATAACTAATAGATATGACCAATACATACCTATAGGTTTATCATCATCTTTTTCTTCTTCAAGTACTACATTAGTTTCCATCTTTTTTTCTTTTTCATCCACGAACTATCACCAACCCCAACGTAATATTTCATATTTAACATTTCTTTGTCTACCAACAATATCCATATCATCTGTTTCAGTAACTAAGAAATCCATGATATTTCCTTTAATTAATCCACCTCTATCAAGAACTATTCCAACTATGGGTTCATTAGTAAAACTAATATTAGTAATTTTAACTATAGTTCCACAAGGAATAGCATAATCTGCCGCAAGTATTCTTATATTACCATAAGTACTATCATTAAAATAAATATTTCCATTAGTAACATCTTGTCTAGGAGGACAATATACTTTGCCAGTACATCCCTTACATATAGGATTATATGCAGTCATCTGCCCAGTAAAAGAAATAGGCATATCTGGCCCATAGAACTTAGCTTCTTCCATATTACTGACTTCACGAACTTTTAATGCTTGATTACGATTATCATATCTAGAAATAATCTGTGTAGCTTCTATCGATTTAACACCATTAATATTATTTATAACATTAACTTTACGTGTAATACCATTATTTGAAAACAATACTACACCTGCACCAAATACAACACCCACAAACACAAATCGTGAAGCAATAGCCTTATAAAATGAAGATTTATTCTTCTTCATAATTATCACCTACATATCATGGTTATTATATAAGGTAAATATATCATATCTTACTAGGTAAGTCAAACAACAAAATTGCATTTTTAGTAGTAATATCCCTTACTTCTTCTAAAGAAATATTTTTAATTTCAGCTATTCTTCGAGCTATAAGAGGAATATTACTAGATTCATTTGTTTTACCACGATTAGGCTCAGGAGAAAGATAAGGACTATCAGTCTCTAAAACAATACTTTCTAACGATACGTTTTCTATAACATTATAAAGTTTACTATTTTTGAATGTCACAACTCCACCTATTCCAAGTAAAAAACCTAAACTTATAAACTTCTTAGCCATCTCTAAACTACCACTAAAACAGTGAATCACACCACGTACTTTATAATTTTTAAGTATCTCATATGTTTCACCAATAGAATCACGACTATGAATAACTACTGGAACGTTTAACCTCTCTGCAATTTCTAACTGTCTACGAAATACTTCAATTTGTTTTGCTTTATTATCTTTATTCCAATAGTAATCAAGCCCAATTTCCCCAATGGCTACTATTTTTTTATTATTTTTAACTAAAGCTTCTAATATTTCAAAGTCTTTTTCCACAATATTGTTAGCTACTTCTGGATGATAACCAATAGATGCATATAAATAGTTATACTTTTCCACAAATTTAGTGGATAACATAATATCATCTTTCTCACAAAAACTAGCTATCAACAATTTAACATCATTATCTAAAGCATTACTGATATATAAATCTGGATTAACCCCAAAGTTCTCCCCTATATGTAAATGTGTATCAACAAACATAAATCACCTCTAATTAATCATTATATAGTCTATCTGAAGGAAATTTATCTTCACAAGTAAGTCTAATACCCAAATCAGTTAAAGATTTCTTATCACCATTAGTAACTATATAACTAGCATGAGCTTCACAGTTTTTTAATTTAGGTAAACACGATAACGCCTTTTCAACCACAGGATTAGTAACTGAACATACACTAAGAGCTATCATTACTTCTGGTAAATGAAGTGGATTATTAGTTTTATTCATTCTCTGCTTTAAAATAGGTTCAAGAATTGAAGGACTAAGTAAATCAATATTATCTGGTATTTTACT
>JAZOBJ010000007.1:0-22626 GCA_045595895.1 Candidatus Scybalousia sp.
TTGAAGTTTCTTTTTAAATTTCCTTTTTAATTTATTTTTAGAACTTATTTGAATTATGATTATTATTAATAAAACTAATGATAATCCTGCCATACCTAATATTACCATTTTATATTCTTCGAGCTTTTTATTAAAATCTTCTTTCATAGTATCGATGATATCACTGATATAAACTTGAATAGTTTTTTCTTTTGTGTTGTATAGATACCAATTTTTTCCACCTGTTTTTATATCCATTCCATAAACTAATACATAATCTTTATTAGTATCGTTTTCATAGCCAGTATATTCTATATCATCAATGGTTACCATTTTTTTAGTATATCCATCTATCATATCATCAGTATTTTCAAAGATGATAGTTTTAGATATTGATGTTAGTGATTCATATTTAATAAAGTTATCTGTTTTAGTATCATATCGATATAAAGAAATAATACTATTTTCATCTTTCAAACCAATTAGAGTAATATTAGTAGTTTCATTATAGAATGCTGGTATTTCTAATTCATTCATTGGGACTGTAGTTTCTACAAAATATTCTGGTTTCGTAAGAACGCTAGCTCTTTTTACTACTGTGTAGTTTTTACCATTTATTTCTTTGACAATAGGATTACTATCCTTGACAACAGCATTTACAGTGTAAACTTTACTTTTTCCGGTTTCTGAAGTAACTGTTATTTCAAATTTATTATCCCCTTCTTCAACCTTTTTTTCACCAATACCAGATATAGTTGCATAGCCATCTTCTTTGCTGGCATTTATTTTTATTGTTTCTACATTTGATTCTAGATTTACAGTATACTCTAAAGTATTTTTATTAAATGCTGGTGAAAGTGTATAACCTACAACTTCTAAACTTTTTAAATTATTATTAGTAGATTTTTCACGTGGTTTTACTACATTAATAGTTATTGGTTTACTACTTAAGTTAATCCAACCACTACTTGAACCACCAGTAAATCTTGCACCACTTGTTTTACAAGTTATTGTTCCTAAACTATTAGCTGTTACACTAATGGAAAAACTTTTACTTTTTTTACTATTATCTGTATTATCCCAACTCATGCTAGCACTTTTACTAACACCAGCACCACTACAACTTAAAGTACCTTCTGTAAAGAAAATAGCTTTTGAATCAGAAATGGTTGCTGTTACTGTTACAGAACCTCCTTTTACTATTGTAGATGAGGATGATTTAATTGATACAGACGCTGCATCTACATATATAGGAAACAAAAATAATATAAATATAATTAAAACATATTTTATTCTTTTCATAATTACCCCTTTCACTGTTTTATACTATCATAACCATAATAACTTCTTAATATTGATGATGCATCTAATTTATCAATTACTCCATCTTTATTTACATCTAAAGATTTAGCATAGATTCCATCATATTTCTCATATTTATAATAATGTCTTAGAACAGATGAAGCATCTAATTTATCGATTACCCCATCACCATTAGTATCACCATATATTAATACTGTTAATGTTTCTGTTACTCCTGATGTGATGTTTACTTTATCGCCTGTTCCAATCTTACCAGATTCTTTAGTATTACCATTTTTATCAGTTACAGTAATTACTCCACCAGTATTAGTTAAGTTCGTTTTTATTGTTTCAATACTTGTGTTTGGGTTAATACCTAAGATATTGCCATTTTCATATTTATAGTTTGCTTCACTTACAATTGAAGATATTGGTTTTGCTTGTGGGTTTTCTGGTTCTGGTGGTGTTTCTGGTTGTGGAACATTCTCAGGAATATTTCCAGTACCGGCATTTATTTTAGTAAAGTATGATGAATGAACATACACTTGATTATTATTCCAATTATAGATTACTCTTGGATTATCTTTTGAGCTTCCAATACAATCTAATTCATTACTTAAAGTAGCATCAGATTGGATTTTATACCATATTTTATTACCATTTATTTCTGAACCTTCAACTTCTTCTAGAATTACTATAGTGGAATTTTTATATTTATATTGGTAGTTGATAGAAACATTTGCACCATCCACTGTTTTCTTTGGATAAACAGTATCTACATAATCATTATTTAATACTGCTAGTTGATAAGCATCTTGATCTTGGAAACCAAATGTTCTATCAAGATCAAAATAATAGTATGCTGCTTTTTCTGACCAGAATGGGTCTGAAGCATATTTGTAGTTTAATCCCTGATATTTATTACCAATATTAGCCCCAAAGAAACGATAATCTCTTGGATCTAAATATCCATATGATAACCACCCATATGCATAATTATTAATACAATCTTCTACGCTTGTGAATGAACTTGCTGATTCACCAGGTGTTGCATCTACAGCATTAAGACCAAATAAGTTGTTTTTAGTCTTAGCTATATTACTTTCACCTCTACCTGATTCATTCATACCAATTGCCATCATTAATATAGCATTAACTCCATAATTATTTTGGGCATCTATAAAATAATCCCCTGTATTTAACATTTTAGATTGTGGATCACTTGTTCTAAGTGAAATGTATTGGTTTATATTTTCACTGGTATAATTCGTTTTAGTACGGAATGATAAATATTGGTAGTAATTATAATATGGTTTATCTTTGTTTATAGAATTATCATAATTACCATTTTTGTAATCCATTAGTAATGTTTTCATGTCGGTATAGAAATAATTACCATCGTAACTATAATAGGTACCTTTTTCTAACATTGTTGGTTTTCTATCTAGGGTTAATGATGAAGTACCTTTATTTCCATATACGTTACCAGGAAAGTTATGAATTAAATTATTATCTGTTACTGTATATGATTGTGGAGTTACTGTCCAAGCAAGTGGTACAATATCATAACCATTAGTACCATAATTACGATATGTTTTATCAATCCATCCAATAATACCAGCTATTTTAATTTTTACTCTTTTAGTATTATAATCGTAATCTAATAAAGCCGCTTCATCAGGTGTTCCACCTCTTATATAACTACTTGTTTTAGTACCATTTGAAGTAGTATAAATATGGATATATCTATATTTAGTATCTGCTGCCGGATATTCAATTTCATAATCGACTACTCCATATTTTGCGTCAATAATAACACCTTTTTCAATTATTACTAAATTATCATTTTCAGTTTGATTCATGATATCTTTTGCTTCTTGATACGTTTCATAACATTCTACTTTTAGAAGTGTTCCATCAGTTTTGGCTTCCGCTAATTCAATATTAGGGCACTCTGCTCTTGTTAAGATTTCATTTGGAAGCATAGCTTCTACTTTAGAAGTCGGTAAAAGAAATAACATAAATGATAATGCTATTAATATTTTATTCTTCATCTTACCACTTCCTTCCGATCGTTACTCAACTTTATTATATCAATTTTAAATTATAAAGTACATATCACGACAATTTATTCTCAAATATTTTACATTTTACGTTTTAATAAATGTAAATTTCTTTTTAGACATATTTCTATATAGTACATGGTTATACTAATATTAGGGATGATTTTATGAAATTTTTTAAATTAAATAATTTACTTATTTGTTTAGTAATTATTAGTAGTTTATTCTTAATTTATAATATTTTATTATTTGGACCTATTGAACCACTTATTAGGTACTTAGTTATTGGATTAATCATTATTATTAATATTGTGTTTTTTATAATTAAGAAAAATAGAACTAAAAAGACTGCTATTCTAATGATGATAATATTTATCTGTATTAATGTTTTATTATGCTATTCTACTAGTAAAGTTTATAGTATTATTGATTCTATAAATAAAAATAGGATAGTCTACTCTTCTAGTTTAATAACATTGAAAAGTTCTGATATTAACACAATAGATGATGTCAGTAAATATAGAATTGGTTTGATAGATGATACTCTGTCAGTAGATAATTATATAATAGCTTTAGAGATGATTGAAGAGGAAGAATTAGGAAATGATAATGAGTTAGTTACTTATGATGATTTATTAGTTATGCTTAATGATTTGTATGAAGGTAAAATTGATCTGATGTTTGTATCTAGTAATTATGGTGTTATGTTTCAAAATACTGAGGGATTTGAAAATATTAGTAATGAAGTTAAGGTTGTGTTAGAAAAAGATAAAACTATTAAAAAAGAAGTTAGTACTGCTTCTAGATTGGGTTCTGATATTAAACCTTTTTCCATTTTATTAATGGGTGTTGATTCAGAAAAAGACGGGCTTAAAAAGAATGCTTATGCTAATGGTGATGGACTTATGTTACTTACTTTTAACCCTGATACTTTTAATGTTACTATGATGTCTATTCCTAGAGATAGTTATGTTCCTATTAGTTGTCGTAATAATAAATATAATAAACTTACACATGTTGGATGGTTTGGCACTGATTGCATGATTGAGACTATAGAAAATGTTTTTGATGTTGATATTCATTACTATGTCAAAGTTAATTTCAAAGGTGTTGTATCTATAGTTAATGCACTTGGTGGTATTACAGTTGATGTACCAAAAAAGCTTTGTACTGATAACTCTGATAGACATGGTAAAATATGTATAAATAAAGGTATTCAAACTTTAAATGGAGAGCAAGCTTTAGTACTTGCTAGAAATAGATATGATTTAAAACTCGGTGATATTGAACGAGGATATAATCAACAATTACTAATTAAATCACTTATTAATAAACTATCAGAAATTAGAAGTGTTAATGCTTTATTAGACGTTTTAAAAGCTGTTTCTAATAACTTGGATACCAATTTAACTACTGAAGAAATTTTATCATTTTATAATATTTTTAAAGATATCTTATCTAGTCGTGAATATCAAATCAGTAATAACTTTATTAATATTATACAGATAAAACTTAGTGGCATTAGCCGTAAAGAATATTTTACTAATTTAAAGAGAAATTTATGGATATATGAATTAGATAAAAACAGTATTAATTATGCCAGTTTAGAAATGAATACTAATTTAGGTATTAAAAAGCCATCATTAACTAAAACTTTTGATTTTAGTCCATAGAAAAACTTATCAATTTGATAAGTTTTTTATTTCAACTATCGATAACTTTTTATCCTCGTGGATTAGAATTAATTTTACCTCTTTGGGGTAACCATAATCTTTTACATAGCCAACGGTTATTACTACTTCATATCCATAATTATCTTGGTAGTTACCATTTTTATATTTGATTTCTTTTAACGTTTTAATCTTAACATCATTAACTTCAGGTAGTTCTTGGTTTCTATTTCCGTATAGGTTGTTTTTTATATGTTTATATATAGAATTTGTAGAATTAATTATAAAATTATCTTTTAAATTGGAATGGATAAATTGAACTCCCCCTATATTCATATTTGTGACTTTGTTGTCTAATGTGTAATAGTCAATTACAAATAATTTAGATACAAGTGTTGCATAATTCTTCTCATCTATTGTGGTATTAGATAATTCTTTTTGTAACTCTTTATAATACTTTTTATAAAATCTTGTGGTATTACTTTCTAAAGTGTAATTATATTCATCTATTTCACTAGATACTGTTACTACTTGTAGATTTGGTTCTTTTGGTTTAAATAGAAAGAGTCCTAGCATAACTCCACTAATTAGAATTACTGCTAGAACTCTTTTTTTAATTATTTTTATTTTTTTCATGTGTCTCCTATTCAAGTACTGCTTTTTCTTCAATATAATCAGATTCTGCTTCTTTTGTCTCTCTTGCTTTCTTTATTAAATCAAATACAATAGTTGAGTTTGAGGCATTCAGTAGTTTTTCAGCATAATTATTGCATTCTTCAATGTATGTTGCTGGTATTTCAGTTTCTTTTAATGGTAACATTGAACCATTTTGAGAATTATAGTAAAGCTTATTGGTTACCCAGTTACCATTAGGAAATACTACAATATTGTCATCTTTAACATTGAATATGTCATGACCTAATTGATATTTATTGTAGAAACCAAACATATTACCTAACGTAGGCATTACATCATACATCCCCATAACTGTAGTTACTTCTTTATGATATTTTTGTTTTGTTTCTTTACTATATATTAATAATGGTACTTTTCTTAATAATTCATACGTATTTGTATCAATAATTGTACAATCTCTATCTTCCTCTTTGCATTCTTTAGCACTATCAGTTTCTTTATCATAGTTATAAAGTCTTCTGTAATCAGATTTAGAAAGTCTTGCATCATGGTCACCATAAATAACTAGCACAGTATTATCTAAAATACCTTCTTTTTCTAAAGCATCAATAAATTCACCTAGTGCTACATCGGCATAATGTGCTGACTTAAAATAATTACCAAGTTTTGTACCTTCCATATATGGATACACTACTTCTTCATATTGTTTAGTTTCTTCGTTATAAACAGTTTCTTTTAAACTTACATCAAACTCACCATATAAATCAGTATCCGAGAATGGTGTATGATTAGTTAAGGTAATAATGGTTCCATAATATGGTTGACCTTTAGCATTAATCTCTTTTATTTTTTCAATTGATTGTTTGTAGAAAGATCTATCTGATAAACCAAGTCCTATTACTTCATCAATTACATAATCATTCTTACTATAGAATCTTTCATAGCCTAGAGTTTCATGCATAGTGTTTCTATTCCAGAAAGAACCATTATTTGCGTGCATACTGAATGTATAGTAACCCTTTTCTTTTAATAGTAATGGCATGGATACATATTCACGGTTAAAATAACTTACAAATGCTGTACCATTGTTTGTTGGCATTAATGATGTATTAAGAGTAAATTCTGTATCACTTGATGTACCTACACTTACTTGGGAATAAAAATTACTAAAATAAATTGAATCTTTAGCTAATCTATTTAGGGTAGGTGTTACTTCTACTCCATTAAATTCTAATCCTATATTGGAATTTTGCATACTCTCATAATGAATTAAAATAACATTTTTACCTTTAAATATACCTGTATATTTATTTTTCCAATCTTGTTTTTCTGGAACATCTTGATAATACTCATTAAATATTTTTAATGCTTTATCGTAACCAAATAAACTTGTTAATTGAGGTTCAATACTTTTAACTACGTCATTCAATTGATATGCATAAACTCCAAATCTCATAACAATATATTCACGGTTCCATTGTTTAGCGTATCTACCAATTTCTAGTGGTGTTAGTGATATTAGAAACAAAAATAATACTACACATGCTCCTATTAATGTTGTTATCATTTTTCTAGTATCCCTTTTTTCTCTGTTTTCTTTTTTATTATTCTTTCTTACTTTTAAGTAAGTTGCTATTAGTAGTATTGGGGATAATAAATAAATAAAATCTTGAACTTTCATTACATTTTCAACAATGGCATCACCTACTTGAACTGCATAACGACTAGTTGCAATTAATGATACCGATACAAATGATGTATAGAAAGTATAATATACTGAATTTATTATACAAATTAATGTTAATACAATACTCATTACTAAGAGATATGGATAACGATTCTTTTCTTTTAAAATAAAACTTACACTACCAATAAATAATACTATAGCTAAATCAGCTAAGATTGGTTTTATCAATAGTAAGTTTTCAACTGTGTGAATAGTAAAATATCTTAATAATATACCAATAAATACATTAATTATAACAAACACAAAAAACACAGTATTATTTTTTACTATTTCTACAGATGTATTAATTAGTGTTAATACTGTCTTTTTAGGGTTCTTTTTAAAATCATTATATAGTTTTTTAAAACTCTTTTTAATATTATTAAGTTCTCTCTTTATATTATTTTTCATTTCCTAATCCCTCTTTCAAGATTATAGCATTTTTAATCTTTTTTTTCAATTTCTTCTCTACCACTTGCATTAAGAATCATACCTAACACAAATATGTATGATAAAAGATAGATCCATAGGAATAAAATTAAAAGATTGGCAACACTTCCATATAATAAGTTGTATGTAGCAAAATAATTTACATAAAACGAATATATTTCAGTAGTTATTATCCATGCTATTGTTGTGAATATTGCACCTGTTGTAGTTTCTCTACTTTTTATTTTCGTATCTGGTGCCATTGTATATAAAAGTTTTACAAAGAAATAGATAATAAGAATAGAAGTTGGGTATTTTAATATATTGTATCCATTATGGATAGCATTTCCAACATAACCTCTTGGTATAAAACTAACTATTAGGTCAACTATTTTATCACCGAAAGCTGGCACAGCTAAAATAAATACGAATAATAATACTAAGATGACAGTCATTAAAATAGCTTTTATTCTTTCTGATAAAAAATCTTTGTCTTTAACTTTATAAATCGTATTAGCACCTATTATCATAGAAACAGGTCCATTTGATGCTAGAAAAAATCCTAATATACAGAATAATGTGATATTCATACTAATATTTTTACCACCAATAATTTGTGTAATAAAATCAGCTATTTCTTTAGGTAAGTTATTATCTATTGTCTCAATAAGTGTATCTATTGATAGTGAAAACTCTGCTGCTACAGTTGCAATGATTGCAAATAGTGGAATTATAGATAAAAGGAGAAAAAAAGCTAATTGACCAGGGAGGATTCTCATCTCTGGTCTTTTCATCATTTTAAAAACTTTTCTCGTAAATTTTTTAAAACCTGACTTCATATGAGCCTCCCTACAATTAACTTTTTTTATTTTATTTCTTCTTTTTTAGTTTGCATTTCTAAAGTGGCTTCATTAATAGCATCATCAATAGTTTTTATATCATCCATGATCATACTATATCCGATTGCTGCACCAAAACCATATGGTAATTCTTTTAATTCTTTAGTTAATTTCTTACAGTAAGTATCAACTTGTTTTTCTGTATAACCAACTAGGTATACTAAGAATTCATTACCATCAGTACGAATAATTTCACTATTTTCTAATTGTGTATTAACTAAGGTAGATGCTGTTGCAACAATTAAACTATCTCCAGCTTCATGACCATAGTTATCATTTACGTATTTGATATTATTTAAATCAATTATAACTATAGTTTGTGGATAGATTTTACTCTCTTCCCAAATTGGCATATTTAAATTTAAATAATTTCTATTTTTAAGTGATGTTAAGATGTCAGTATATTTACGACGATCTTCTTTTTTAACTTTAGTTTGTTTCTTTTTATTCTTTAATACTAAATATAAAGCTAATATTAATAATAATGGCAATAAAACTATTCCTAATACTATTAAATAGAACTCTTCAAATGTAGCTCTATCTGCTAATGATAAATTTAATGATTTCAATCCACTAATACGATAGTTTTCATAAGAATTAGTAGTTATTATATAATTAAATAATTTATATAATTCTACATTATTACTTGATATACCAAAGTTATACTCATTAGTTATATAATTACTATATATTACTTCATATTTACTAAACTTTGAACTACGATAATAATTATAGATTTCTTTATCAACTATAATTAGATTATTATTTGATTTTAAATCATTTAATTTATTAAAAGTAACTATATTTGCCTTAGAATTAGTTTTAATATAACTTGTTAAAATACTATCTTGTAACATGTTAATATTTTTACCTTTTAATTCTTCAAATGTTGTTACATTTTCATTATTATTATTGTTTCTAAGTACTACGTATTCTTCAACGAAAGGTGATACTGTAGTTAGGTACCCATTACTAGCATTATCAAAATAGTTAAAATAGATATCTACTTCTTTGTTTTTAATAGCTGTTTTTAATTCACTTATATTTTTATATTTTTTATATGTAAAATCAATATCTGTTAATCTTTTTAAACGTGCTATATATTCTGCTGCTATACCTGAAGGTATTCCATCTACTTTTACTTCATATGGATAATTTTCTACATACCCATAAACATAAGTATTAGATAGAAGTTCTGATTTAGTTTTATCATTTATATTTTTTTGACTAATATAATAATTTAAATATTTTTCATTATATGTTTCTACATAATAGTCTTTTTTCCATTTTTGAAAATATTTATTTACAATATTATTTAATTCTTCATTGCTTTCAGTTAATGTTAAAACTATTTTTTTAGACATTTCAGTAAAATAATAATTTACATAATAATCTTTAGATAATGCTTGGTCTAAGTACATCATCTGTGGAATTATAACCATATCTAACGAACCTGCAGCCAAGTCATTTAACATAGGAGTAATACTATCATAACTTGAATATTTTAGGTTAGATGCTGTTTTTAGATAATAACTAATTTCACCTGAATCACTAGCAAAAACACCTATTTTTTTATTAGTGATTTCTGATACTTTATTATATCTAATATTATCTTTACTAAGCACAATGTAACCATCTTCTGCAATTAGTAAATCTTTTTCTGATAGATTATCATCATTATTTAAAACTCTTATTCTTAATCCTTTAGTACTAGTAGTATTTTCTTTTAAATATGATATTTTATTAAAATCTAAGTCAGTATCAATTTCAAAGCTATCAACAAAATCAAATATTACTCCAGTACCATCCATAGAATAAACTGGATAGTTATTAATAATTTCAAAGTCATATTTTTGTGATGAGTTGTTAGCAATCCATTTTCTTTCTAAAACATTTAAACTTGTTTTACTATCTTCTAAATTGAAGTATAGATATACTCCTATAAATACCGCTAAAGCTATAAAAATAGGAATTATGATAATTAATTTCTTTTTCATTATTATTCATCCTCTTCCGTTTTTTCTCTGTCTTTAGTCCAAGAGAAACTAGAACTATTATGATGTTTGTATGCTATAATTGGAAAATCATTTTCTGTTTTATCTTCCTTAACTATAAATACTTGGAAATCATAGTATCCAATTTGACTTTCAGTAAATGATTCTAAAATATTATCAATTAACTTCTTAGATTCATTTTTACCTGCTGCGTTAGTTACATTAATAGTAATATCTACTCGTCTTCCATTTTCTCGAAGAGTTACAGTTTCTACTATTTTATTTTCGCTTATTTTTTTCTTTACTTCTTCATATACCTTTTTATCTACTGTTACTTTCCCTTCTAAACGATCACCATAAATGGCAGTTCTTTGATCTGGGAAGAATGTTTCTATAATTTTAAAACTTAAAAAAGCTAGTAAAATAAAGATAACAATAGCTGCTACAGTAAATTTATTTTTCTTTATCCATTTCATTTTTTAGACTCCTTCTATTTTAAATTATACAATAGTTTTTTAATAAGTTCAATAAACTACCTATTTAAAATATTTATTAACAATTCATTAACTTGAGCTGGATTAGCACTACCTTTTGTTTCCTTCATGATTTGTCCCATTAGATATTTAATAGCGCGGTCTTTTCCCTGTTTATAATCTTCAACACTTTCAGGATTATTTGAAACAACCTTTTCCACAATACTTTCTAGTTCTTCACTACTTAAAGTATTTATTTTTTTGTTTTCTATAATTTTATTTAAATCTTCATCTGTTTCCATTAGTGTTACTAGTATTTCTTTAAAGATTTGATTGTTTATTTCTTTTTTATCTAGTTTATCAACAAGTAGAATAAATTTATCTTTTGAAAGATTAGTTTCTTCTAAATGTTTATTAGTTTTATTTAAGTATGCAGATATTTCACCTAGAAGTAAGTTACTAGCTATTACTAGATTACAGTTTAATCCTAGTATATAATCACTTATTTCTTTATTAGCTATTATCTTTTCAACATTTACTGGATTAATACCAGCTTGTAGATATATTTCTCTTCTTGCATCTGGTAAAACTTCCATATTATTTTTTACTCTTTCAATAAAACTATCTTCTAAAGTAAATGGTGGAATGTCTGGTTCTGGGAAATAACGGTAATCATTTCCTGTTTCTTTAACACGCATTAGAATAGTACGATCTTGTTTTTCATCAAAACGACGTGTTTCTTCTTGAATTGTGTTACCTTGTTCAAGTTCTGCAATTTGTCTATTTGATTCTACTATAATAGCACGACCTACACTACTGATTGAACCGATGTTTTTAGTTTCAGTACGAGTTCCTAGTTTTTCTGTTTTAGAAACTGATACGTTAACATCACATCTCATAGAACCTTCTTCCATCTTACAGTCAGATACATTCGTATATAATAGAAGTTCTTTTAGTTTTTCTAAGTAAGCCATTGCTTCTTTTTCATTTGCCATATCAGGTTCAGATACGATTTCAATTAAAGGTACACCATTACGATTGAAGTCTAAGTATGACTTATCATTACCATGTGTACTTTTAGCAGTATCCTCTTCAATATGAATATCATGGATTCCAATTTTCTTTTTAATTCCATCTACTTCTATTTCAACATAACCATTTACTCCAATTGGATTTCTAGCTTGAGTAATTTGATATCCTTTTGGAAGGTCTGGATAGAAATAATTTTTTCTATCAAACATTACTTTTTTATTGATTTCACAGTTTAGAGCTAAAGCTGCTTTTAATCCAAGTTCAATGCCATATTCATTAATACATGGAAGAGTTCCAGGTAACGCAAAATCGATTTCATTTACATTAACATTAGCTACCCCACCATAGTTATTAATTGAATCAGTAAACATTTTAGAATTAGTTTTAAGTTCACAGTGTACTTCAATTCCAACTGTAGTTTTATATTCGTTCATTATTTTACCTCCTTAATTAGTTTATCTTCTAAGAAGGAAGCAATTTGATACATTTTAGCTTCTTCAAATCTATTACCAATAATATGTAAACCAATTGGCATGTTATCATTATCTTTACCCATTGGGATATTTATACCAGGTAGTCCTGCCATATTAACAGGTATTACTAGAACGTCATCCATAAATGACTTAGTAGGATCATCTAGGTTTTCATCTAAGTTATATGCTACGGTAGTAGTTGTTGGACCAAATATAAAATCATATTCTTTAAATACCTTATCAAATTCTTCTTTCATAGCATTTCTAATAGTTAGAGCTTTATCATAATATACTTTGGCATTTTCACCACTTAGTAAGTAACTACCTACCATGATTCTACGTTTAACTTCTTTACCAAAACCTTCACATCTAGTATTTGCATACATGTCTTCTACCGAAGTGGAATCTTCACTTCTATATCCAAATTTAACACCATCGAATCTAGCTAAGTTACTACTTGCTTCTCCCATAGCGATGATTTGGTATAAAGTAACAGCTTGGTCTAAATATTTCATATCAACGTATTCAACTGTAGCTCCACTAGCTTTTAATATTTCTACTACGTTATTTAATTTTTCTAGTATTACTGGAGATACAATATCACTAACGAAGAATTTAGGAATAGCTATTTTCATACCATTAATATATTTTCCTATTAATCTAGTGAAGTCTTCAGCTTCTTTATTAGCACTAGTTAAATCTTTTATATCTTTACCAACAATACTATTTAAACAAAGTGCATTTTCATACACATTTCTAGTCAATGGACCTATTTGGTCTAAACTTGATCCAAAAGCAATTAATCCATATCTTGATACTCTACCATAAGTAGGCTTCATACCAACGATACCAGTATAACTTGCTGGTTGGCGAATTGAACCGCCTGTATCAGTACCAAGTGAAAGTGGTACTAAACCTCCTGCTACACATGCAGCACTACCACCAGAAGAACCACCAGTTATTTTAGTTTTATCAACCGGGTTTTTAGGAGCACCGAAGTAACTAGTTCTACTTGTTGATCCCATCGCAAATTCATCCATGTTAGTTTTACCAATGATAACCATTTTAGCTTGTTTCACTTTTTCAACTACTGTTGCGTCATACATTGGAATATAGTTTTCTAACATATGAGATGCGCAAGTAGTTCTAATATCTTTAGTTGAGATATTATCTTTAATAGCTATAGGAATACCCCATAATAAATTATCAACTTCTACTTCTTCTTCACTTAATTTTTTAGCATATTCTCTAGCTTCATTTTTATTTAGAGTAATGAAACTATTTAAATCACTTTTTTCTTCTATTTTTGAATATGCTTCATCTACTAAGTCAAGTGGAGTTACCTTTTTACTAACTAATAATTCATGAATTTCTTTAATACTTAAATCTAAATAATTATTCATTTACCATCACCGGAACTTCCACAAAATTACCAGTTGTTGCTGGTACATTCTTTTTAATTTCATTAAACTCTACACTTCTAGTATCACTATCACTTCTTAAAATAGATTCATGATCTACCGGCGTTACTAAAAGGTCATTATTTTCTACTTCTATTTCTTTAATCTTATCAACATCATCTAGAAGTTTTTTTAAATCAACTTGATATTTTTCTATTTCAGCATCTTCAACTTTAATTCTAGCTAAATGTGCTACATGTAATACTTCTTCTTTTGTTAACATAGTTTTCCTCCATAAAAAAATTATACATAGTATTATACCAAATAACTATGTATAATTATATCATGAATTTGATTATTTTTGATTATTTTATAATAGATTTCTTAATATTTATATATTCTTCAAAAGTATCGTACATTAAATGGTCCTCTAAATCATCGGATAAAAATTCAGCAATTTGTTTAATTTTTATGCTATTTAATTTATCTTTTAGTATAACTTCTAAAGTTTGAAGTTGTTCTTCTGTTGGAGTAATTGGTACATAAGATAATATTTGTGTGTCATCTTTAGTACTTAACTGATTATTGAAAATACAAATCACTCCTTGTTGAGATAAATTAATAGCATTTTGATATAAATTTTTTTCTTTATTATATTCTAAATTTGATAACCTAAAATTAAATCCATCTTTTATTTCTTTTAGAAATGATTCTTCGTGTGTGGGAGAATCAAAATATTCTGGTTGGTCAGCACATACATGTTTTCCAAATAATTCATATGTACCATCGCAGTATATTATAATTCCTTGTTCTATCATTTGAATTTTTCCTCCAAATCTTCTTCACTCCAAATAGGAATATTTAGTTTTAGAGCTTTATCATATTTAGAACCAGGATTTTCTCCTACTATTACAGCTGTAGTTTTAGAACTAACTGATGAAGATGTTTTACCACCAAGAAGTTCTATTTTTTCTTCTACTTCATCTCTGGTATATTTAGTAAGAGTTCCAGTTATTACGAAGGTTTTATTGTAAAAATTTTCATTTACTTCTATCTTAGGACCAGTATAGCTAGTATTTAGTTCTAGTTCTTTTAATTCATTAATTATTCTTTTATTCTTTTCATTCTCAAAGTAATCAGTTATACTTTTGGCAATGATTTCTCCAATATCAGGTATTTTATTTAATTCTTCAAAACTAGCATCCATTAAGTTATCTAATGTTTCATACTGCATTGATAGTACTTTAGAAGTCTTTTCTCCAACGTTTGGGATACCTAATCCAAACAGTAATCTTTCTAATGAATTCTTTTTACTGTTTTCAATAGCTGTTAGTAGATTATCAATAGACTTATTTCCATATCCTTCTAAGCTAGTTAATTCATCTCTATATTTTGATAAGTGATAGATATCAGGTATTTCTTTTATGTAATCCATGTTATAAAAATCTTCAATAATTCTATCACCTAAACCATCAATGTTCATAGCTTTTCTAGATACGAAGTGACATAGTCCCTCAATACTTCTAGCTGGGCAATTAGGATTGATACAGAAATAATCTACTTGTCCATCTTTTTTATAAATAGGTTCGTTACACATAGGACAGTTAGTTATCATTTTGAAATCAATTTCATTTCCTGTTCTACGTTCAAGTTTTACTTCACCAACTTCAGGTATTACATCCCCTGCTTTATGAATTGAAATAGTATCACCTATTTTTAAATCTTTAGCTACAACATAATCCTCATTATGAAGGGTTGCACGTGATATTGTGCTTCCTGCTACTATTACTGGTTCAAGTACAGCGTTTGGAGTAATTTGACCAGTTCTACCTACTGTAAAAATAATATCTTTTAATTTAGTTAATACTTCTTCAGCTGGGAATTTATAGGCAGTTGCCCATTTAGGATGATGTGCTGTGAAACCTAGTTTTTTCTGTTCATCTATATTATTAACTTTTATTACAACACCATCGATATCATATGGATAGTCAGGTCTTTCTTTTCCCTTATAAGAAATAAAATCTAGGATACCTTCAACATCTGTTACTAATAGATTATTAGGATTAGTTTTAAATCCTAATTCTTTCATAAACTCTAATGATTCCCAATGAGTTTTAATACCATAGTCTTCAGGATTAGGTAAGTGATAAATCCAGCAATCTAGTTTTCTTGATGCTGCCACTTTTGAATCCAATTGTCTAATTGAACCAGCTGCTGCATTACGACAATTTTGAAGTAGAGGTTGCCCCTTTGCTTCTCTTTCTTCGTTTATTTTTTTAAGAGTAGATTTACTCATATAGATTTCACCACGTACTTCAATATCAATTTGTTTCTTCAAAGTAAGTGGTACTGTTTTAATAGTTTTAACATTATTAGTAATATCTTCACCTGTTACACCATCACCACGAGTAGCAGCAGTTATTAGTTTACCTTTTTCATAATGAAGTGAAACTGAAAGCCCATCTATTTTAAGTTCACATACATAGCTAGGATTAATTCCTTCTTTTCTAATTCTACTATCAAAAGTTCTTATTTCATCCTCATTAAAGACATTACCTAAAGACATCATAGGTATTTTATGAGTAACTTTTTTGAATTCTTCTAATACAGTTCCACCTATACGTTGAGTTGGTGAATCTTCTCTTACTAATTCAGGATATTTTTCTTCTAAGATAAATAATTCTCTTAAAAGCTTATCAAACTCTTGATCGGTAATAGTTGGATTATCTAAAACATGATAATTATAGTTTGCTTCATTTAATAATTCTACTAGTTCATCGATTCTTTCTTTCATATTATCACTTTCCTTATTTATTAATCGCACCTTCTGGCATTTTTATTGTTTCTATCCACTCATTTAATTCTTCATCTACTATTTTTTCTTTTACTTCAGTATAAGTTTCTTCACTTTCATATGGTCCATATACATCTTCGTTTTTACTATCAATAATATAGAACTTTACTTTTACACTATTATCGCTTGTTGGTATAAGACATTTTAAAGCTATATAATTTTTTCCATATGAGAATTCAGCTACATATTCTTCTACCCCTATTTGCTTATCACCATTTTTAGTATCAAATAAACCATTAATATATTTCCCTAAAACTACATCAGTATTAGATGTCTTTTTTATGGCATAGTTATTTGGTAATAAATCATAGGTCCATTTTTCTAGTTTAGGTTCAGTTATAAAATATATTATAAATGCTCCTATTAGAAAAAATATAGCTATCAACAATATTCTTTTTTTCATTTTAGTTTTTCCACAAGTTTTGTGGATATGTACCTTCATCTACTAGTTTTTGAATAGCGTTTACTACACTTTCTTTATCTTCTTTATAGGTTACACCTTCCCACTTAGCTGTTGTAGGAAGTACTTTAGTTTTAGCGTAGTTTTCGTTTGATGCCATAGTTAAGATATCTGGAATCAAATATTCACATTTTAAGATATCATTTTTATTATTATCTAAAAATTCCGGAAAATTCATTTCAATATATGAAAATACATTTGGATTAAACCCTAACATATTCATTGATACACATCTATCTTCAGTAACTGTGAAAGATGCACCTCCATCTAAAGGAGAAGCTGTAATAATTCCATTTTCTTCTATTACGCTACTTTCAATTATTCCTTTTAAAGTAGTTTCATCTATTTCACAGATTCCTCTTTTTACAGAACCATTTTCAGTTAAAGTATTTTTTACTTTATATCCAACCATTCCATATAAATTATCTTTTACTTCTTCTTTCAAGAAATCTGCTATTACTTTGAAAGCATCATATCCATAGAAGTCATCTGCATTTATGATTGCGAATGGTTCATTGATATTATTTCTAGCTGCATATACAGCATGAGCAGTACCCCAAGGCTTTATTCTATCTTCTGGACAAGTATATCCTTCTGGTAAGTCAGTTAGTTTTTGGAATACATATTCAACATTAATTTTATCCTCTACTCTCTTACCGATTGTTTCCTTAAAGATATCATAGTTTTCTTCTTTAATTATAAAAACTACTTTATTAAATCCCGCTTTAATAGCATCATAAATTGAATAATCAATTATAAATTCTCCATTAGGACCAATTGGTTCAATCTGTTTTAAACCTCCAAAACGGCTTCCCATTCCTGCCGCTAAAATTAAAAGTGTTAGATTCTCATTTTTCATATAATTTTCCTTTCTTATAGATTAGCTACTAAACGTTTAGACATTGGATCTTCACTTTTAGTACTAATTATTCTTGTATCTAATTCTATTATACCATCTAAGAAGTCAGAACTAATAGCTAATAAATCATTTACAGTATGATATTTTGAAGCTTCTTTATATATATCTTCTGTTGTTTCAGTAACAATAGCATTTTCAAAAACCTCTTTTTCATGATTATATTTAACATGATAGGTAAAACCATTATCAATCTGTTTTTTTATGTTAGGGATATTAAGTAGAAAATCTCTTATTTCTACTGTTTTAACATCTATTAATATTCTACCATCATATATAGTTATACAACTACTATAATCCGTTTTATCTTCACCATATGAATATTTCTTAATAGTGAAAACTGAGCCTTCTTTAAGACATTCAACTATTTCTTCTAACTTCTTCATATACACTCCTACACCTTTTTAATACTCTTATGATTTTTCATTAATTTTTTGATACCATGTGGACTTTTGAAAGCAATACTTATTAGAGTATTAGTTACTTCTACTACACGTCCAGCACCAAAGACATCATGATATGCATAGTCTCCAACATTCCATTCAACATCCTCTTGATGGAATTTTTCTTCTTTAATAATTTTAACTTCTTGTTTTTCTTCTTTTTGACTATTTTCAATTAAGTCTTTATCTATTTCACCAATAAATCTACTTGGTGGATTAACTTGATCTTTTCCATATAACATTCTACGTCTTGCATTTACTAGATATAATCTTTCTTTAGCACGGGTAATCGCAACATAAGCAAGTCTTCTTTCTTCTTCTAGTTCTTGATTATCCATTAATGAATTCATATGTGGGAAGATTCCTTCTTCTAATCCAACAACGAAGACATCATTAAATTCCAAACCTTTTACAGAGTGAACTGTCATTAAACTAACTTTATCTTTAGCATCTTTATATTCTTCTCTATCACTAACTAAACTTACTTCGAATAAGAAGTCTTCCAGAGAGATTACGCCATCTCTTTCTTCAAAAGCTTTAGTAATAGATTTAAATTCTTCTAAGTTTTCTAGTCTTATATCGGCTTCAAGTGTTTTTTCATTTTCTAATTCTTGACGATAACCTGTTGTATCTAAGATTTTATCAACTAGTTCAGTTAGAGTTACATTTTCAGCTACCTTTTTTAAATCTTCAATAGTATTTTTAAATTCTAATTCTTTACCTGATGAGATTACTTCATACATGCTTTTCCCTTCAATGTCGGCTAGTGTCGCCAAATTAGAAATAGATTTTAAACCAATTCCTCTTTTTGGAGTATTAATTACTCTTTGAAGTGATACGTTATCTTTTTCATTATGAATTAATCTTAAGTATGACATTAAGTCTTTAATTTCTTTACGAGCATAGAAGTAAAAACTTCCTACTACACGATATGGAATATTTTCTTTTAGCATTTCTTCTTCTACTGTACGAGACTGTGCATTAGTACGATAAAGAACGGCTATTTCATCTGGGTCTTTGCCATCACTAATTAGTTTTTTTATAGTATGAGCTACATAGTGAGCTTCATCTTTTTCATCATAACTACGGTAATAAGTAAGTTTATCACCTTCACCTTTATCGCTCCATAAGTTTTTATCTTTACGATTTTGATTATTAGAAATTACTTGGTTAGCAGCATTTAAGATGTTTTGTGTTGAACGATAATTCTGTTCTAGTTTGATGGTTTTTGCTTCTTTATAATCTTTTTCAAAGTTTAAGATGTTACGATAGTTAGCTCCTCTAAATGAATAGATAGATTGGTTTTCATCACCTACTACACATACATTTCTATATTTTGCTCCCATCATTTTAGCTAGGATATATTGAGCTTCATTTGTATCTTGGTACTCATCGATTAAGATATACTGAAATCTTTCTTGATAACGATCTAGCACTTCTTCATGTTCTCTAAATAATTTAATTGGTAGAATCATTAAGTCATCAAAGTCTACTGAGTTATTAGCTTTTAACTTATGTTCATACTTTTCATAAACCTTTAATACAGCTTTTTCAAATTCAGTTGTTGCGTAAACTTCATACTGTTTTGGTGACATAAGTTCATTTTTACATCCACTGATTTTATTTTTAATAGCAGTTGGGTTATACTGTTTTGGATCTAAATCTAATTCTTTTAGAATTCTTTTAATTACTGTTAGAGAATCATCACTATCCATTATGACAAAATTTCTATCATAACCTAGTAGTTCATAGTTTTCTCTTAATAGTTTTAGACCAAAAGAATGGAAAGTTGATACTTGAATATTTCTAGCAACTTCACCAATTATTTTAATTAATCTTTCTTGCATCTCTTTAGCTGCTTTATTAGTAAATGTTATCGCTAAGATATTAAATGGACTAATATTCTTTTCTTCTATTAAATAAACAATTCTAGTAGTTAGGACTTTAGTTTTACCTGAACCTGCTCCAGCTAATACTAATAATGGTCCTTCTGTCGCTAGGACTGCTTCTTTTTGTTTATCATTTAAATTAGTTAAATCTATCATGTTATCTACTCCTTATATTTATTATAATATATGGGGTCTTTTTTATAAAGTAGAAGTACAGTTTTTTACAATAGAAAAAGAGTATTTTTCAATACTCTTTACATGTAGTTTTTGATTACTGCCAAGACACTATTTAATTCACTCATTAAGCTATCGAAGTTATCAGTTATATACTGACTATCATTTTCTTTGGCTTTTAATTCATGGCTTAGTGCTAGGTCTATTAATTTAGTAAATCCTAGATATTTGGAATCACTTTTTAATGCATGTGCTTCAATAGCATAGTTAGCCATGTCTAATGTATTTTTATATGTAGTTAGTTTAGAGATTCTATCATCGATAGCTTCCATAAACTCTCGCATTGTATCATCATACATTTCCATATCACCTAAGAATTTTAATCCAGCATCAACATCAATACCATTTGATACTAAGTATTCTTTAGTATGATTTTTAACTGGCTCTTCAACTTCTAACGTTTCTAGTGTTTCAATTGGAGTTTGTGTAGGTGCAGGAATAGTTTTTTCTATTCCACTATCTTCATCAAGTTTTATGAATGTTTTTAAAACTCTAACTAATTCTTGTTTATTAATTGGTTTAGATAAATAATCATCAAAACCTTCTTTAAGATAGTTTTCTCTAGCTCCTACTATAGCATTAGCAGTTAATACTACGATAGGTATTTTAAACTCAGGATTTTGTCTTAACTGTTTCATAGTTTGAGTACCAGTCATTTCTGGCATCATATCATCCATTAAGATTAAATCATAAGTTTTAGTATTTAATACATCTAAACATTCTTGACCACTACCTGTTGATTCAACAGTTGGATTGTATGCTTTTAAAACAGTTTCAGCTACTTTTAGATTTATTTTATTATCATCTACTAATAGTATTCTTTTATTAGTTAAATTTAATTCATCCTCTGTATTATTAATAACCATTGATGGTTGAATATTTATATTTTCTTTTGGAATTTTATTTAAATATTTTATTAAAGCAAAATGTAATTCTGTTTTTTCGATTGGTTTAGCTAGATAGTCATTAAATCCTGCTTCTAAATATTTTTCTTTCATTCCAGCAATGGCATTAGCAGTTAAAGCAATAACTGGAGTATTAAAGTTTAGTATTTCGCTTTTGATTCTCTCTAAAGTTTGGGTACCAGTCATCTTAGGCATCATATCATCCATTAAGATTAAATCAAAAGTTTCACCATTCTTTAATTTTTCAATACATTCAAAACCACTTTCTACTGCTTGTATATTTAAATGGTATGGTTGAAGTAATTTAGTACATACTTTTATGTTTAATTTATTATCATCAACTATTAATACTTTTTTATCAGTTAAATTAACAGTAGGGATATTAACATAAGTTTGATTTAATTTAACTTTATCTTCAGCTTCATTTACTATTTTCTGTTTTAAACAGATAGTAAAGGTTGAACCTTCACCATATTTAGATTGAACTGTTACTTTACCACCCATCATTTCTACTAAACTCTTAGTGATAGCTAGTCCTAATCCTGTTCCTTCAATAGTAGTATTTTTATCTTCATCTAAACGTTGAAACTTAGTGAATAGTTTATTTAACTGTTCTGGTTTAATTCCACGCCCGGTATCAGCTACTGAAATAATAAGATTACATTCATCATTAGTATTTATACATTTAACATCAAAATTAATATAACCATGTTCTGTATACTTAACTGCATTAGTTAAGATATTTGTTGTGACTTGTTTTAATTTACCAGCATCACCTGATAATATGTTAGGTAAATCTGGTGAAATAGTTGTATTTAACTGAATAGGTTTTTCACCTATTCTTGGAAT
>JAZOBJ010000008.1:0-9525 GCA_045595895.1 Candidatus Scybalousia sp.
TGGTGCCCGAAGTCGGACTTGAACCGACACGATATTGCTATCAGTGGATTTTGAGTCCACCGCGTCTACCATTCCACCATTCGGGCAACTACATATTGATTATAACATAAAATTCAATTTGTACACTATAAAAATTAAAAAATAGAGCATTATGCTCTATTTTTTTTACCATATCTTATTTCTTTATATATTTCCATAATAATTAAAACTAAGGATGCTATCAAGAATAACCATAATAAACTAGTAACTGGTACTTTAACAGTTTGTAAGAACTTAGACATAAATCCAACTTCCATTACTATTATTTGTAAAAGAATGGAAACTAATACTCCACCTACTATCAATTTATTATTTTTAAGTGGAACACTAAAAGCTGATTTTCTTTCACTACGACAATTAAATACATGAACATTTTGAATAAACACCATAAGCGCCATAATATATCCTCTAGCTTGAGAAACATCCATTTCTACTACATTTATTAAATAAAACCAAACTCCAAATACAATGCCACCAATTACTAAACCAGATACCATAATTTCTTGGAATAAACTCTTATCAAATAATGGTTCTTTAGGATTTCTTGGTTTTTCCTGCATAATTCCTTCTTCACCTTTTTCAAAAGATAAAGCAAAATCCTGAATACCATCTGTAACTACATTAAGCCATAAAAGTTGTATTGCTATAAGCGGCATTGGCATATCAAAAATAATAGACAAACAAAAGAATAATACTTCAGCTAATCCACATGATATTAAAAAATAAATTATCTTTCTAATATTTGCATAAGCTACTCTACCTTCTTTAACACCAGCTACAATTGACTTAAAGTTATCATCAATTACTATCATATTAGCAGTCTCTCTAGCTATATCAGTACCACTTCCCATAGCTATTCCAATATTAGCACTTTTTAAAGCTGGAGCATCATTAACACCATCACCAGTCACTGCAACAAATTCACCTTGTCTTTTTAAGGATTCAACTATTTCCAACTTTTGGAGTGGTGTAACTCTAGTAAAAATTAATTTTATTTTAACAAATTTATCAAATTCTTTTTTTCCTTTTTTAAAGAAAGTATCTACTTCATCACCAGTTGTAACATGTTCAAAGTTACTGGTAAGTTTTAAATCTTTAGCAATTGAAAAAGCAGTAAGTGGATGATCTCCTGTAATCATTAAAACCTTAATACCAGCACTACGACATTCATCAATAGCCGATATTACCTCTTTTCTAATTGGATCTATAAAACCAACCATTCCCATAAAAGTAAGTTTTTTAATATCATCAATAGTATAATTTTCTTGTTTTCTTACTTTACCATTAGCTAAAGCAATTACTCTATAACCATCTTTAGCTAAGTTTTCATTCTGTTCATCAAGTAAATTTGAATCAATATTTTCTTTAATTAAATTAATATTTTTACAAAATCCCTTAACTACTTCTAATGAACCCTTAACTGTACAATAAACCTCATCATTCATTTCATAAAAAACAGCTGAATATTTATTTTCTGATTCATAAGGAATAATTTCTAATACTTTTATATCATGAGTAGTTATCCCTAATTTCTTTCCAAGTACTAAAAATGCAATATCAATAGAGTCCCCTATTCTTTTATCTCCATCAATACTAGCTTCATTATTAAGTACACCATATAAAGCTATCTCTTTAGCTAAATCTAAATTATCACCAACAACATTTCCATCTAATTCATATCCAACACCTTGAACATAATAAAAACTATTATTAGGAAGAACTATTTTCTTAGCAGTTTGTTCATTAACCGTTAAAGTCCCCGTCTTATCAGAAGCAATTACAGTACAACTACCAAGTGATTCAACTGACTTTAATTTTCTAACTATAACGTTCTTCCTTGCCATCTTATTAGAAGCAATAGTAAGTGCCATAGTAAGAGCTAAAGGAAGTCCCTCTGGCATAGCTGAAACAGCTAATGCTATAACTGATAGAAATATTTCATGATAAGGTACATTTTTAATAATTAATAAAACTGTAATAATTACTGCAACCACTAATACCAACATACTAATTTGTTTAGAAAACTTTTCTACTCTAATAGTAAGTGGTGATTTTTCTTCCTGAGTTTCATTAATACTATGAGCAATCTTACCAAGTTCAGTTTGAAGTCCAATAGCTACAACTATAGCTTTACATCTACCAGTAGTAACATTAGTACCAGCAAATAACATATTAGTTTGATCAGTAATTGTTGCACTATCCTTAGAAACAATATTATTATTTTTATTAACTTGAACACTCTCACCAGTTAGTATCGATTCATCAACCATTAAGTTATGAGCTTCCATTATTCTTAAATCACAACTTATCTTATCACCAGATTCAAGTAATACATAATCCCCCACTACTAATTCGATTGAATCAATTTCAACTATTTGACCATTTCTAACTACCTTAGTTTTTTCTGTTACTAATTTAGCTAATGCTTGAGCCGTATTATTAGCCTTATTCTCTTGGTAAGTTCCCATTATAATATCAATTAATACTATAAAAACTATAGCTAATGCATCAATTACTTCTCCAGCTATAATAGAAGCTAAAACAGCAAACAACAACAAAATCACAATAGGATCCTTAAATTCATTAAAGAAAATTTTTATAACACTATCTTGTTTCTTTTTAGGAAGACAATTAAAGCCATATAATTTTCTTCTTTCCGCTATATCACTATTACTTAAACCATCATAACTAGTTTCTAATTCCTTTAAGATAGTTTCTTCATCTTTATTATAAAACATCAAATCATCCTCTCTAGAAAAAAAGAGACTTGCTTGCCAATATGCAAGTAAGTCTCGTTAATTAAAATAAAGCCAGATATAATATCGGGACTGTTGACCTTATTGCATATAATATGCTAACTACTCCCTTACTAAATTAAATTATTTCTTTTTAAATTTATTATAAATCATAAAACTAATTATAAAACTCAATACAAAAACCAATATGAATATAATAAATGCTAATCCAATAATACTTAAAATTGGAAACTTTGGTATAAATCTATAAAAATCAATATATATAACATTAAAAGCAATTAATAAATATATAAAAGTAGTAATAATAAGTGATAAAAATATAGATTTAAAGAAAAACTCTTTTCCTATATTTATTTTTCTTTTTTCTTTAACCTGTTTCACATTAAAAATATCTAATTTAATAAAAGAAACAACATAAATAATAAAAGCTAAAACAATTAATAATGTTAATTCATTCCTACATCCATAAATACCATTTTTAAATACACAGACATAAAAAGATTTAAAAACTAAATAACTAAATAAAACAAACATAACTAAACTATATATATGTTTCGCTTGTACCTTTTTCATTATCTTTTTCAAATTCATTTTACCACTCCTACTATAATAAAATATAACACACCAACTTTAAAAAGTAAATTATATTTCTTCTATCTCTTCCCTATATTTTGAATGATATAAATCAGTATCACTAACTTCAGTATTATCTTCAATAAATTCCTGCATTTTAGGTAAATCTTCCATAGTAGCAAGTCCAAAATAATCTAAGAACTCACTAGTAGTTTTATAAAGAATTGGACGTCCTATAGCATCACTTCTACCTGCCTCTTTAATTAAACCTTTAGCTACCAACTTTCTAATAATATGAGAACTACCAACACCACGTATTTCATCAACATCAATTCTTGTAATTGGTTGATTATATGCAATTATAGCTAACGTTTCAAGTGCAGCTTGAGATAAAACATTAGTTTCAGGATTTTCAATCAATTTTTGATAATATTCTCTATGTTCACTTTTAGTAGTTAATTTAAAAGTATTACCTAAAAAATTAATACGAATACCACTTGTTTCACTTTCATATTTTTCTTTTAAACTACTAACTAATTCTTTAGCTTCCTCATTCGTAATTTCTAATATATCGACAATTTGATTAATAGTTAATCCATCTTCCCCAACTACAAATAATAATCCTTCTAATACAGCCATTTTATTCATACTATAACACCTCACAGATGATATTATCGAAATTATTTTCTTGATAAATCATTAATTCTTGTTTCTTAGCCATTTCAAGTACTGCTAAAAATGTTACTACTACATATTCTTTAGTAACTTCTTCAAACAGTTCAAAGAAATCAACTTTTTTCTTTTCTTTTAATATTTTTCTAATACTAGTTCTTCTTTCTTCTACTGTAATTTCTCTTTTAGTAACAGTAGTAGACAAAGGTTTTTCTTGTTTTTTTCTATCTAAAAACTTTTGAAAAGCCAACATCAAATCATCTAAAGTAACATCACCATTAATTACCGCACCCTCTTCAGCATATTCTTTTAAACTTTCTGGAGTTTTAGTATAAACCTCACGACGTACTTCTTCTAATTCTTTAAAGTTTTTAGTCATATCCTTATATTTTTGATATTCAATTAATCTATTAATTAACTGTTCTCTCGGATCAACTTCCTCTTCTTCACTTTCATCCTGATATCTAGGTAATAACATTTTAGATTTCATTTCTACAAGTTCACTAGCCATAACTAAATATTCACTAGCAATATTTAAATTTAAACTTTCCATACTCTTAATATAATTTAAATACTGTTCTGTTATATCAACTATCTTTATATCCCAAATATCAACCTTAGATTCCTTAATTAAATGTAAAAGTAAATCTAATGGTCCTTCAAAGGCATCTATTCTTACAGCATATTCCATGTTATCACCTATCCATTTTCCATAATAAGTATATCATAAAACCCTTTATAATAAAAGAAAAAAGACTTATTTAAATAAGTCTTATTTAATTAATATTTAATTTTCACTAACAGAACAAAATTCTTCATAAATATAATCAAAGTTATCATCAAGCGTAGTTATAACAATATCACCAGTATCACATGAAACAATCTTGTAGTTATTTCCATAATAAGTACAAGTTCCTCCATCCCATAAACAATCATCTTCATTTAAATTACGAACCATTCTAGAATATGAAACAACACCATCATCCATAGTAACTTTATCCAGATCTACACTTTCCAAACAATAACTATATATATTTCTAACATCACCATTAGTATTAGTAGAACCTAAACTTTTAACAAAGCACGAATCACTATTTTCTACTTTAATATTAGAACCAGTTAAATCATTATAAAAACCTATACCAACTAATACTAATAGTAAACTCGAAAATATATAAACAAAAATATCATCCATATTATCATCCCCTATTATAATTATAAAAAAAAAGAAAAGTTAAATCAACTTTCTTTACACTTATTTATATTTTTCAATATAAATCTAAGTAGTCTTATTTAAATATTAAAAATATAAAAAAACATAAAATTTTTCTGATAACTTTGTTATAATGATATTGGTGATTATATGAAAAAGTTTACTATGAGAGATGAATCGTTTATTTGTGAAAATTGTAATAAAAAAGTAGAAAAATTAAATTATACTGCAAGAGACCATTGTCCATATTGTCTATACTCAAAGCATGTTGATATTATGCCAGGTGATAGATTAAATGAATGTAAAGGCCTATTAAAACCAATCGCAATAGAAAAATTTAAAGATACATATAAGATTGTTTATAAATGTAATAAGTGTAATGAAATACACAAAAATATTATGGCAACAGATGATGATATGAATATAATTATTGAACTAACAAAAGAAACTCCTAAATACTAGGAGTTTTAATTTTTAGCCTTAAAGAATAATGAAAAGATAAATGTAAACACAATCGCAGCTGTAATACCTGAAGCTGTTAAATCAAACATTCCCATTAATAATCCCATAATTCCCATATCTGCTGCTTTAGCTAGTGCACCATGAATTAATGAATGTCCAAAACTAGTAATTGGTACTAACGCACCAGCTCCAACATGATTAATTATTTGATCATATATACTAAATGTATCTAAAAATGAACCAATAACTACAAACATAGCAGTAATATGACCTGCAGATAATTTAGTATTATCAAGAATTAATTGTCCTATTAAACATATAAGTCCACAGAATAAAAACGAATAAATATATATCATTATTTAATTACCTCCAGACTAACAGCATGAGCTATACTTAAAATGTTTTCATGTTGATATACCATAGTTGGTGAAAATAAAGCACCAGTTGCGACTAATAATACTTTCTTAATCTTCTTCTTCTTTAACATATCCATAACTAAGCTATAATTAACAAGTGCACTACATACTGGACCAGATCCACCTGCAAGCACTTCTTTTTGTGTTTGTAAATCATAAAGCATAACGCCACAATCATTATAATTTGTACTAATATCTAGTCCATACTCTGTCTTCATAAAATCAATTAATATTTCTTTACCGTATAAACCTAAATCGCCTGTTAGAATTAAATCATAATAATCAGGACTACGACCCATATCTTTTAAATGTCTATAGATAGTATCAGCAGCAGCTGGTGCCATAACTGAACCCATATTAAGTGGATCTGTTTGATTATAATCCTGAATTGTTCCAATAGTTGAACTTTCTACTTTTAATCCAGTATTTTCATTTGTAAGTAATATACTAGCTCCACCTGTAGCAGTAAACGTAGCTGTTTTAGGTTTAGGTGCTCCATATTCAGTTGGATTACGGAATTGTTTTTCACTAGACATATTATGAGATGAAGTTGAAGTAATTACATTACTAACTTTTCCACTATCTATTAAACTACTTCCTAAAATAATACCCTCAATACTTGTAGCACATGCACTATAAATTCCTAAAAAAGGAAAATTAAACTTTTCTGTTGAATAACATGAAGAAGTAATTTGATTCATTAAATCCCCCGCTATCATAACATCTATATCTTCTTTATTTTTATTAGTCTTTTTAAGTACTAATTCAATACTTTCTTCTAAAACTTTAGCTTCTGCTGTTTCCCAAGACTTTTCCCCATTATATAAATTATCAAAAGTCTTATCAAAATATTTCTTAAGTGGTCCTTTAGCTTCATATGGACCAGCTACTGTACTTGTATCATCTATAAATACATTACGATATTTAAAAGTCATAACTTACCCTCCCATAATAATTAGTCTTAACAAACCAAAAAACCAAGCTGAAACAACTCCATATAAAATAACTGAACCAGCTAGTTTAAAAATATTACTACCAAGACCAAATATCGGACCTTCCTTTTTATATTCAATACCAGCACTAGTCATAGAATGAGCAAAACCAGTAATAGGAATAATAAGTCCGCATTTACAGAATGTTACCCATTTATCAAAGAAACCCAAAGCTGTAAATAAACTTGCAACAAAGATTAATGTTACTAACATAAAAGTAGATGCATCTTTAGTAGAAATATCAAACCATCCAACATATAATTCTGTTAGAACTTGTCCTAAAGCACCAATAAGTCCACCAGTAACAAAAGCAATAAATGCATTTTGTCCTCTTGTCTCAGTTGGTTTATGTTTATTTACTATCTCTTCATACTTTTTCTTTTCCATAAATTTCACCCACTAATAACTTGACCAAAAATCAAAAAAATATACATAAAAAAAGACTATATAAATAGTCTAATTTTTAATATCACGTTTTATATAAACAACATTACTTATAACATATAAAACTAATGTAACTAAAACTGAAATAATAATACCTCTACCATAACTAATATCAATCTGTTTTAAAATAGTAGTATATGGTTCATATTTACCATGTATAAATCCCACATCAAAGAATAAAAATGGTGTATATATTAAAAATTTTAATTTTAACTTAGAACACAAGAACCAATAAATCGGTGTTAGTATAGCTAGTACTGATGTAACACCTACAGTTATACTTGTATTTAAAGTTATTGTCGATAAGAAGAACATAATACTTAAAAAACAAATAACTGGAATACTCGCAACTAATAAATTTTTAAGTAAATGCAAATAATAATTAACTTCAACAACACTATTATTAATGTAAAGTAATTTAGGAGTAAACAAATCACTAAAGCCATATTTAAGACCACTATATAAACTTAAAAATAATAATCCAATTACCCATATTATATAAGTATGTAATATTAAATATATAAACTTGCTAGCAAGTATTTTCCATCTTCTAACTGGTGCCGAAATGATATTTTTTATTGTACCTTTATTATGTTCACCAGAAATAATATTTCCACTTGTAATACTAACTAGTAACATGACTATAGTTGAAAAATGAAATACTAAATTAACATTAGATTTAGTAGTTAAATAAATATCATTACTATCTATCCAATCATCATTATTAAATGCTAAATCATGAGGAATAGAATTCTTTTGACTATACAAAATAATATTACTTTTGCTAATAGCATCTTCCCTCAAATAAGTATAATATCTAATATAATCTTTGTATGTCGGAATAGTATAGTTATAATCACTAGATTTAAAATCTTCTTCTTTTATAAATTCATGATCAACTTTACTTCCAATTTGTCTATATTGTCTAAAATTAAGTACAAAAAAATGATTACCACTTTCAACTTTATTTGAAATTATTAAATCAGTGATTAATCTTTCATCATCTGATATTAAACCATTATCTTTTAAATACTCTACATAAAGATAATATTTATTCGATTTTAAAATGTTATTATAGTCTTTAATTTTTTCCTCATTCTCTAAATATAATGTATCTAATTCATCCATTTCATATGCATTACATAAATGATTAATTGTACCCTGAAAAATTGATTCAAACATAAAAGTAGTAGTATTACATATTTGTTTGATTGTAGGATTATTATAATTTTCCTTTAATATTTTAATAGCGACATTCGTCTCAGAAGAATCAATTAATTCTCTTGCTAAATCTACTCTATAATCACCACCTTGTGATTCTATAGAATTTAAATAAGAATAAATCTCAGCTTTAATTTTATAAGCAGATAAATCATACTCTTCTTCCAAAGTTCTATTAGTTTTACTTTCAAGTTCTTCTATCTGTTTTTTAAAAGTAGTAAAAAACCAAGTACCTCTATCATAAAACTTACTATACAACTCTACAAACCCAATAGAAACAACCAACATAATAATACTAATAACAATTAATTTTTTAATACTATAATTTTTTATAAATTCACTTTTTACCAAATTAATTATCTTCATTATTATCACCACTTTCAAAACTTTCAGTTTTAGTAAAGAATAAATCTTCTAAACTAATATTTTTATATTTAGCTTCTTCTATCCCAAAATCACTAATAATATTTCCTTTATCAATAATCACAACTCTATCACATATATTCTCTACTTCTGATAAAATATGACTACTAATTAAAATACTCATATTCTCTTCTTCGCTAATCTTTTTAAGAATCATTCTTAATTCTTTTATTCCATATGGATCAAGCCCATTAGTAGGTTCATCTAAAATTAAAAGTTTTGGTTTTTTAATTAATGCATTAGCTAATGCTAATCTTTGTTTCATACCAAGTGAATATTTTTTTACTTTATCATTAATTCTATCTTCAAGTCCA
>JAZOBJ010000009.1:0-7473 GCA_045595895.1 Candidatus Scybalousia sp.
GTTTCAAACTCAACTAATCCATTAGTTTGACCAGATTTTATTTCCAAATCTAGTTTAGCTAACTTTTCTAGTTTTTCTAATAAAACATTCTCACTGTATTTATAAGATGCACAACGAGCAAGTTTAACCGGATACTCATGAACTTTCAATAACTTACTTATCTTTTGATCACTGTTACCATCATTAAGCAACACTTTAACTTGATAAATCAATCTTATTTTATTAGCAAGTATTCTAATAATATTTACTACTTGTTCACCATGTAGTAAAAAATCTTGATATAAAGTAAATGCATACTTCTTATCACCAGTTAAAATACTATCTACCAAATGAAAAATATTATCATCCATATTTTTCATAACTATGGCTTCTATATCACTAGCAACAATAATTTTTTCTTCAAGTTTATAAAGTTTTAACTTTTCAATTTCATTAAATACTCTTTCAGAATCATTACCACAATATTCAAGTAATAATTTTTCAGTTTGTTTATCCATCTTATAATCTTCTAATCTATTTTTAATTAAACTACTAATATCACTAATCACTTCAATTACTTCTGCTTTTTTTACTAAACTAGAAGTTATTTTCTTTCTTTTATCAATATTTTCACATACTAATATCAAAATATTTTCCTGACTAGGATTTTCTATATACTTTTCAAATATATCTATATTATGTTCAACTAAAGATTTAGATTTATCACTAGATAAAAAGCACGCATTATGACCAACAATAATCTTTTTACTAGCTAAAAAATTATATGTATCAAGATCTTCAATCAATCTTTCAATTGGTGTTTCTAATAAGTCATAATGCACAACTTCACTATCTTTATTATCTTTAATAATACTATTTAATTTATCATCTAAAGTAATTTTATCATTAGTAACAATTAAATACATCGTATTCATATTAGAATTGTTCCTTTACTTGATTTAAAACTTCATCTAATTTAGAAATATCTTTTCCTCCACCTTGAGCAAAAGTTTTACTTCCTCCACCATTACCATTCAAACTACTTGTAACAAATTTAATAACATCACCAGCAGATTTATCTTCTAAATTGTTTCTAGCTATAAAACTTACTTGGTCTCCTTTTACATTAGCTATTAAAATAAATCCAGTTCCCATTTTATTAAGAAGAGTATCAACAATATCTTTAAGTACATTAGTATCTTGTTCTTCTACTTTAACTACTAAAACCTTATTACCATTAATTTCTTGAATATTATTTTCAAAAACAGATAAATCTTGTAGAGCTAATTTAGATTTTTCATCTTTATATTTCTTTTCTAAAGTTTTAACTTCATCTTGCGTATATTCAAGTTCATTCTTTTCAAAAATAATATCTTTATAACTCTTAGGTTCATCATTATTAATATTAATATCGAAATTAAGAATAATTCCTTCTTGTTTAGCTTGAGAAATAATATTACGAGCTTTCATTAATAATTTAATTTTTTCATCATTATATGGCTTAATAGTTTCAAGTAAAGTATCTTCAATAGCATCATTTGTACAAGCTTCAATACGATATACATTACTTCCTTTAGACTCAACTGAGAAAATCGCAAACTTTTCAATTTCACTAGTATTCTTAATATGAGTACCACCACATAATTCTTTAGAATCCCCTATAGTAACTACTCTAACACTACTTCCATATTTTTCACTAAATAAAGCCATTGCGCCACTTTCTTTAGCTTCTTCTACTGACATAATTTCTGTGTTAGAATCAATATTCATTTTAACATATTGATTAACGAAATCTTCTACTTCAATAATCTTTTCATCTAATAATTTACCAGTATAAGTAAAATCAAATCTCAATGAATTTTCATCTACATAACTTCCTGCTTGATGAATTTTATCAGAAATAATAGTTCTTAAAGCATATTGAAGTAAGTGAACAGATGAGTGATTAGCTTCAATCTTTCTTCTTCTTTCTTCATCAATATTAGTCTTAACACTATCCCCTACACTAATAATACCATCTAACAATTTAATCTTATGTAAATGTTGCCCATTAGGAGCTTTAGTAACATCTAATACACGAGCTTTGAAATTAGTTGATGTAATCATACCAGTATCAGATACTTGACCACCAGATTCTGCATAAAAACATGTTTTATCTAAAATAGCATATCCTTCTTTATCCAATTTTTCTACGAAACTATTACCATCAAATAGTCCAATAACTAAACCTTTCTCAGTATAAGAATTATAAACAAATTCAGAAACTTCCTTAAAACTTAATAATTCTTCATTTTGACTATTCATATTAGTCTCTTGTTTACGATTTTGTTTAGCTAATTGTTTTTGTTCTTCCATGTATTTATCAAAATCGCGACGAGATGTAGTAAATCCTTTTTCTTCTAGATATTCTAAAGTAAGTTCAAATGGGAATCCATAAGTATCATACAATCTAAATGCATCTTCACCCGAAATAGTTTTATCACTAGAATTTTCCATTAATTCTATTAGTCTTCTTTCACCACTAGCAAGTGTTTTATGAAATAATTGTTCCTCTTCATATATTAAAGTTTGAACATAACCTTTATTTTCTATTAATTCAGGATAACTTTCACCCATTATACTACATACTGTATCAACTAATTTATACATAAATGGATCATTAAGTCCTAATTTCTTACCCATACGAACACTTCTTCTTAAAAGACGTCTTAGAACATAACCACGACCAACATTTTCAAAATTAGCCCCATCTGATAAAGCTACAGTAATCGCACGTACATGATCAGCTATTATTTTAAATGTAGGTTCACCATTATATAAAACTCCACTTAAATTTTCTATAGTTCTAATCAATGGAACAAATAAATCAGTATCAAAGTTAGAATCAACATCTTGAAATACACAAGCCCATCTCTCTAAACCAGCACCAGTATCAATATTCTTACTAGGAAGTTCTTGATAATTACTTCTTTCTACACCTTCTTTAGAATTAAATTGACTAAATACATTATTCCATATTTCTATATAACGATCTTGATCGCGATCATTTTTAAAATGTTCTAATGCATCTCCATTAGGATCATATTTTTCTCCTCTATCATAGAAAATCTCAGAATCTGGTCCACAAGGTCCTTCCCCAATTTCCCAAAAATTTCCATCAAGTCTAACTATATGATCAGGAATAAATCCAACTTCTACCCAACGATTATATGCATCATCATCATCACTATATATAGTTACATATAATTTTTCTTTAGGAACATTAAACCATTCTTCACTAGTTAATAATTCAAACGCAAATCCAATAGCTTCATTTTTAAAATAATCTCCAATTGAGAAGTTTCCCATCATTTCAAAAAAAGTTTGATGTCTAGCAGTCATACCAACATTTTCAATATCATTAGTACGAATACATTTTTGTACACTAACTATTCTTCTAGATTCTGGTACTTTACTACCATCAAAATATTTCTTAAGTGGTGTAACACCTGCATTAATCCAAAGTAAACTATCATCATCTATTGGAATTAGAGGTGCACTTTCCATCTTCTTATGACCCTTTTTTTCAAAGAAGTCATACCACATTTTTCTTATTTCTGTACTAGTCATATATTTCATTATTTACTACCTCACTATCTATAATATTTATTATATCATTTTCTAATCCTTCAACAGAAGAATTAACTATTTCATAATCAAAATTCTTATAATCATTAAGTGCTAATTCTGTAATATGAACTTGTTCTGAAACTTCCAAAGGACTAACATAATCACTTCTTATTACATTAATACTAATAACATTAGGAAATCTTTCCCTAATTGTCTCTATTTCTAAAGGAAGTCTGATATCACTAACTATAAACACATTAAAGAAATTAGACAAAATATTAATATCTTCAGTTAATCTATCAATATGAAAATAAGGTTTATTTAATCTTTCTCTAATAATATCTGTACCAATTTGTTGTAACTGTTTTCTTGGTTTAGTTTCTTCACTACCATCCCAACCAAAATAATCTTTCAAATAACCCTTTAAAGTTCTCATTACTTGTATTTCACATACACTAAAATTTCTATCTTCTAACTTTTCTTTTAATATTTTGCTAACAGTACCTTTACCATTTCTAGCTCTACCACTAATTAAAAAAATTATAATCTTATTTTCCATGTTGTTTCATCTCCAATTCCATAGGAATAAATACCTTATTGCGATTACCACTAACTCTTTTAAAAGAATATTTTTCAAATAAACTAATATAATCAATTCTAGCATCAACTTTAATAACACCAATATTATTACATTCACTAATTAATTTCTCCAAAAGAACAGAACCTACCTTATTATTATGATAATCTTCTTTAACGAATAGACATGATAAATTATTACTATCAAATTGAAGAGCACCAATAATATCATCACCATCAAAGGCAGCATATATAATAGTATCATCTTTAATATGAAACTCTTTATATTTTTCAACAAACAACGCAATTGATTTAATATCATATAAATCTCTCATATTCTGATTAATATCTAATAACATTTTTAAATATTCTAAAGCAATAAAATCTAAAACATCATCATTAGAAACATCAACCTTTTTTATTATAATATTCATATCATCATCTCCCACAAGAAAAGACCTAATATAGGAGCTTCATAAAAGCGGTACCATCCTAATTAGATCTTAATTTCAATAACGGCCTAAACCGGACTATTTTATAGTCACACGAAAAGTAGCTTTCATATAAATTTAATCATTGTTTTCACCTACCACAATGTCTCTAAAAATAAATTTTATATTACTTATCTTTTCTTAATGTTTTATTTAATTATCAGTAATTCTATCCATAATAGAAAACTTTTCATCAAAAAATTGTAGAATTGTTTTCAAAATAGAAATAACTGGTGTTGCAAGAATCATTCCTATTATACCAAAGAAATGACCAAATATCAATAACCCAATCATAATTGTTACAGGATGAAGTTTCATTGTTTTTCCCATAACTACAGGTTGTAAAAAATAACTTTCTAATAATTGTGCTATAACTACTGCTATTAATGCAAATAAACCAGTCATTGGACTAATTGATAATCCAACAATAACTGCAGGAACCCCACCTATATATGGTCCAACATATGGAATAATATTAGTAATAGCACAGAAAAGTCCAAATACCATCGGTGCTTCCAAACCAGCTAGAGTTAGTGCTATTGATTGAAAAACAAATAATATTAACATTATTAATAAAGTACCATGTACATAACTCTTTAGATTATTATTCAATCTACCAATTAATGTAGCAGTATCCTCTCTATATCTTTCTGGAACCAAACTATGTAAGTGCTTTTTAACATTATCAAAATCAAATAACATATATAGACCAACTAATAAACCAATAAATAGATTAAGACCACCTGATATTATATTAGAAATAGCATTCATAATAGTTGTAGGTAAATCAACTGTTAAAGATTTACTTAAATTATTAATACTATCATATATACCAATCTTAACATCAGTAAAATTAAAATCCCCTAATTTATTTAATCCATCAAAGAATCCATCAATACTTTCTTTTAAATAAGTAATAAATGATGGTACTGACTGAGCTAAATCATTCAACTGATTAGATATTGAAGGAATCATAAGTCTAATCAATAAGTATATAAATGATAAAAAGATTACATAAACAAAAATTGTACCAAGTATTCTACTAACACCTTTTTTATTCAAATAAGTAACAAAAGGATCAAACAACCAAGCAATAACTATACCAATAAAAAATGGTGAAATTATAGCTAAAAGTCTTCCAATAAAAGGAAGTATACCCCAATCACTAAGTAACTTACTACAAATAAATACTAGACATACTATCGTTAACACAAAAAATATTTTTAAAATATTAACTCCAATACGTATACCTTCATTTAATTTTGTGTAATCAACTGAATCACTTTTTTTTCTTAACATAAATACACATCCATTCTATATACATAATATACCATAAAACTAATTTCTATACTAGAGTTTTCGAAAAGAAAAAAGGAAAATAATTTTTCCTTTACAATAAAAGCTATATTTTTATTTTGCTAACAAATTGGTTTTTGGTGTTGTGATTACTGGACGAATACCAAAATAAGCTTCATTACTAGAAAAATTATATATTCCTTTTTCTCCACTATTTATATACCACGTTCTAGAACTTGTATTAGCTGTTCTAGTCCAAAAACTAGTTGTTATTAACCAAGAATTATACAATGTCATAAATGCATTATTAAATTTTTGTCCATCAGCCAAAGCTATTTGTTGGACTGTTGGTAAAGTAACATCGATAGTACCTGGTAAATTTTGAACAACCAATGGTCTATACATATTTTTTATAAAGTAACCGATATTATTAGAATCATTTTCATTATATGAACTACTTCCATCAGAATCAAAAGCTACTCTATAATTTAATGAATTTATATCATAGTTACCACTACTATCTAAATTATAATCAGATAATAATACTACTGTTTCTATATCCGATGGACTTGATTCTAAAACATGCCAACGCGAACCATCAATAGCTGTCACAGCTTGTCCAATTGATAATGAATGACTACTATCTAAAGTTAATTTCTTTACACTAATCTTTAATGTAAATTCATTTTCTGTTTTCTTATTCTCACTTATTACTGTTATTTTGAAATAGTTATCTCCTGGTGTTAGTTCTAATGTTTTCTTAGTTGATAATCTTTTTATATTTGATGAATAAGCTAAACTATCTAGTTTTTCTACTTTAACTGTTGCATTTGGACTTTCTGTTTCTATATCAATAGTTGTTTCTGTTGTTCCTTCTGGTAATGTTGTTTCATAATCATAGTTTTCATTTTCTACTTTAGTTACCTCTGTATCTCCTACTGATATACTATTTATCTCTGCTTTTGATTCATTAGCTATTTCTTCATCTGTTACTACTTTAGCATTTGCATATACATTTACTGTTATTGTGAATGTTTTATTATTATATGGATATGTTATATTTCCTTCATCATCTTTTACAGGTGAAAAGTCTGTATCTTCATCTACCCACATTCTAAGTCTAAATGCTTGTTCATAATCATCTATATTTGCTGGTACTTTTCCATTATAAATAGTTTTTTCGATATATTTTTCTTCATCTACTCTTTCTGTTTGAGTTAGATTATTAAAGTTATCTAATAATACTTCTTCTTCTGTTCCATCTACTGTAGTTAAATAGATTCTTACTGCTTTTTCATCTAATGTTGAATCACTTGTTTTTCTTATTGTTACTTCATATGGAATATTAGCATTCATATCATTAGAACTTGTTATTTTAAAATCAAATACATTCCCTTCTCCAGTCAAATTCTTTCCTTGACTATCTGAAATTGGATATGCTTCTTTTAACATTATTCCTCTTCCTACTTCACTTGTTTCTGTATAAAGAAAAGTGATAGTACCTGTAGTTAATGTATTATCT
>JAZOBJ010000010.1:0-43690 GCA_045595895.1 Candidatus Scybalousia sp.
GTAAAAGGTGAAGAAACAGCACTTAGTATCCATATGGAATTTGCTGATATAGGTACAACAGAAGATTTTGAAATTAAAGTATCATAAAAACAATTTACATAATTTTACAGTGTAATGAGAACGCTTTGAATAATAATTTCATTTTTATTGCAAAAATATCCTGGGGGGGGGGTACAATAAAAGTGAATATGAATGAAAAAGGAGTTTAAATATGGAAGAAAACAAAAAAAGTAAATTAGGATTAGGAATTTTAATAGGGGTATTGGTAACATTAGTTATTGTTATAACTGGTTATATCATCTATGAAAAGAATTTTATAAATGAAGAACTTAAACCTACTGAAACTGAGAATAATAAAGAAATTATTACAGATTTATCATTAGAATCTACAGTTGTTAATGATTTAAAAAATATATTTTTTGAAAAATATAATACGGGATCAATGTCAGAATATAGCGACTATTTCTATGCGAGAAATAAAACTGATATAAGCAATCTACCTAACAAATTTAAATTATATATGGTTATATCTAAATTAGAAGGTCCTAATGCTCATAACTTAAATAAAAAATTTGATAGCGAATATAAAAATATTTTTGGAAATGAAAATTATTCTTTGGAAGAAGTTGAATATGGATGCAATATATATTATGTATGCAACAATGGTGAAGATTTTTGTGTAAAGAGTATTGAAGGTTGCGGTGGAGCTGTTTGCGGTGGTTCTCAAACTAAACTTGCTTATGCAAAGCAGATAACATCATCTAAAGAAACAAAAATAGAAATATATGAGCATTTTTATTATGCTGACTGTGTAGAAGGAGGTACAAATTATTATTCTGACTACGCAAAAACCAAATTAATTACTAGTGCAGAGTATATAAATGAAGAAAATATTTTTGAAAATTATAAAGAACAATTAGGGATGTATAAGTATACATTTGTTAAAAATGCAAATGATACATACGTTTTCACAACTGTAGAAAAAGTTAAATAAATTCACACAATTTTACAATGCAATGAGATTATTTTTACTAATAATCTCTTTTTTCTTGCAAAAATAACATGAGGGGGGATACAATAAAAGTGAATATGAATGGAAAAGGAGTTTATTATGGAAGAAAACAAAAAAAGTAAATTAGGATTAGGAATTTTAATAGGGGTATTGGTAGCTTTAGTTATTGGACTTGCTGGATTTATAGCTTATGATATGGTATTATCAGATGACAATCATAAAGTGGAAGAAAATGATACAAGTAAAGAAGAAACAGTAGAACTAAATTTATCTAGTAGCATTGTTACATCATTATCGAAAGTTTTTCATGGGAAATATTTGCATTCAGAAGTATCAATATATGAAAATTATTTCTACAAACAAAGTAAAACAGTAGTTTCAAATGTGCCTGATGAATTAAAAATGATAATGACATTTAAATATTTAAATAAGCCAGAAAAGGTTAGTGTTACAGAATATGAAAAAGCATATCGCCAAATTTTTGGTAGTAGTTCAACACCTGTAAAATTAAATAAAACTGATGATTGTGATGCTGATTATGAATTAGTAAATGGCTACTATCAACATCCAGAATTCGGCGGATGCGGTGGTATGGGCAATGAAATAACATATTCAAAATTGATAAAGGCAATACAAATCAAGGACACTACTACTGACAAAATCGTTATTTCAGAAGCCGTAGCATTTGTTAATCCTAGTGGTTCATATAAAGATGTTAATTATACACAACTTATCGATGCTAATGGTGAGAAAAATCCATTAGATAAAGATTATACTAAGTATGCACAATATGATTATACATTTGTTAAAGATGCTAACGGTATCTATGTATTTACTAGTGTAGAAAAAATTAAATAAAATTATACAAAACTTTACACAAAAAAAGGTTATTCTAAGCGAATAATCTTTTTCTATGTTATAATTTATTATGAGTAAGTAGGTGAATTCTATGAACAATATATATAATCTTACTTTAAAAAATCTAGAAGATTATTTTGTAAGTATTGGAGATAAAAAGTTTAAAGGCGGGCAAGTATTTGACTGGTTATATCGTAAAAGAGTTAAATCATTCGATGATATGAGTAATATAAAAAAAGAAGTGATAGAACACTTAAAAGAAAATTTTGAAATGAAAACTTTAGAAATAACTAAAGTAGAACGAGATGTTGATGTTAATAAATATTTATTCAAACTAAAAGATGGTGAAAAAGTTGAAGCAGTTTTAATGGATCACATCTATGGAAATAGTTTATGTATTTCTACCCAAGTTGGATGTAACATGGGATGTAAGTTCTGTGAAAGCGGAAGACTTAAGAAAGTTAGAAATTTAGAAACACATGAAATGGTAGAACAGATTCTATTAGTAGAAGAAGAATGTGGTAAAAGAATAAGTCATGTTGTAATAATGGGAATAGGTGAACCTTTTGATAACTATGATAACTTAATTAATTTTATTGAAATAATTAATAATCCTAAAGGTATTGAACTAGGTAGTCGTCATATTACTGTATCAACTTGTGGATTAGTACCAAAAATAAAAGAATTTATGAAACTACCATATCAAGTTAATTTAGCTATTAGTTTGCATGCACCAAATAATGAAATAAGAGATACTATCATGCCAATTAATAAAGCATACCCAATAGAAGTATTAATGGAAACTTTAAATGAATATATAAAAATGACTAATCGTCGTGTAACATTTGAATATATTTTATTAGATGGAGTAAATGATACTGAGGAATGTGCAGTTGAATTAGCTAAATTAGTAAGGGGAATGAACTGTTATATTAACCTTATTCCATATAATGAAACAAATAATATTTCATATAAACGCACAAAACCATTAAATATTTCTAAATTTTATGATATACTAAAGAAGAATAAGATAAACGTGACGATACGTCGTGAATATGGAAGTAAAATAAGTGCAGCTTGTGGGCAACTTAGAAGCAAGAAGGAGGACTAGCATGAATATAAAATCATTTTATTTAACCGATGCTGGTAAAGTTAGAAGTCATAATGAAGATAGTGTAATTATTGTTAGAAATGCTGATGATGATTACTTATTAGCTGTAGCAGACGGAATGGGAGGACACCGTTGTGGTGAAGTAGCTAGTAGCATCGCTATTAGTTATTTAGGAAAACACTTCCAAGATACATTCAAAAATATGTCTAAAGAAGATGCTATCGATTGGATACGTGATACTGTAAAAGAAGTAAATAGTCAAATTTTTAATCATGCCAAAGAACATACTGAAAGTAAAGGTATGGGAACAACTCTAGTATTAGCTATTAGTACTAAAGATTATGTATTATTTGGTAATATTGGTGATTCAAGCGGTTTTGCTATGAAAAATGAAAAACTTCACAAAATAACATATGACCATACATTAGTTAATTTACTTGTTACTGCTGGTGAGCTTACCGAGGAAGAAGCAAAAGAACACCCTAAACGTAATGTTTTGATGAAAGCATTAGGAGCAAATGAACCAGTAGAAGTAGATATATTCGACTGTGATAATGAAGTTACTGATATCTTATTATGTAGTGATGGACTTACTAATATGCTAGATAATGATAGCATTGAAAAAGTAATTCTAGGTGACTATGAAGTTGAAGATAAAGTAATTCGTTTAATGAAGAAAGCTATAAATCGTGGTGGTACTGATAATGTAAGTATCGCATATATGGAAAGATTTCCTAAAGTTGTAAAAAGAGAAGGTGAAGAATAATGATAGAAAAGGGGCAAAAAATTAATGACAGATATGAAGTCATTAAAAGTATTGGTGAAGGTGGAATGGCTAATGTTTATTTAGCCTATGATACAATTTTAGATAGAAGAGTAGCTGTTAAAGTATTAAGAGGAGATTTATCTAATGATGAAAAATTTGTTAGACGTTTTCAAAGAGAAGCGCTATCAGCTTCATCTTTATCTCATCCTAATATTGTTGAAATGTATGATGTAGGTGAAGATAACGGTATTTACTATATTGTTATGGAATATATCGAAGGTAAAACTCTAAAACAATTAATTAAAAAACGTGGAACTCTAACTTTAAGTGAAGCTATTGATATCATGCTTCAAATTACTGATGGTATTAGTCAAGCACATGATAGTTATATAATTCATAGAGATTTAAAACCACAAAACATCATGATAAAAGAAGATGGAACTATCAAAATTACTGACTTTGGTATTGCAATGGCTCTAAACTCAACTCAACTTACTCAAACTAATTCAGTAATGGGTAGTGTTCATTATCTCCCACCAGAACAAGCTAGTGGTAAAGGTTCAACTATTCGTAGTGATATTTATTCAATGGGAATATTATTCTATGAAATAATAACAGGAACTTTACCATTTAAAGGTGATAATGCTGTTGAAATAGCTTTAAAACAAATGCGTGATGAAATACCAAGTATCCGTAGAAAAAATCAAGCTATTCCACAAAGTGTAGAAAATGTTATTTTAAAAGCAACAGCTAAAAATCCTAAAAATAGATATGCCGATTCTAAAGAAATGCATGCTGATTTGTTAACAGTATTAAATGATGAAAGAGTTAATGAGGAAAGATATGTATTTAAATACCCAGAACATGAGTCAGAAGAAAATACTAAAACTATTTCAGTAGTTAAGAAAAAAACTGATGAAAAGTTAAATAATGAGGAACTAGAAGATGAAATTATAGAGGATATAGTAGAGGAAGATATTGTAGTAAAAAGAACTAATACTATAATTTGGGTATTAGCATCAATCTTTACAGTTATCGTAATAGGACTTGTTTCAGTATTCTTTGTTTATCCATATTTTACTAGAATACCAGATGTTAAAATACCGGATGTTAGCGGTATGACAGTAATAGAAGCAGAAGAAAAATTAAAAAGTATTGGTTTCGAAGTTGCACTTGAAACAGTAAAAGAAGAAAATGAAACAGTAGAAAAAGGTGATGTTATTAAAACAGAACCTCAAGAAGGAAGAACTATTAAAAAGGGAAGTACTATTACTTTATACGAATCATTAGGTGCAGAAATATATGTAGTTGAAGACTATACTGGTTCTAACTATATTGAAATTCAAACACTATTAAAAGAAGTTCATAAATTAGAAGTAGTCATTGAGAAAAAAGATGTTGATTCAACAGCTGACTATGGAAAACAAGAAATAATTGACCAAAGTGTACCAGCTGGAACTAGTCTTGGTAAAGGCGATGAAATTATTTTATATATTCCAAATATCGAAGATGGTTATCCAAATATGGTAGAAGAAAATTGGACACTTGAAGATGTTCAAGCATTCTGTGATAAATATAATATAAAATTAAGAATTAATTATGAAGAAACAACACAATATGAAGAAGGAACATTGATTAGTCAATCACGTTCGCCAAAAACTCCAATCGTATCTGGTGCAAGTTTCACTATTACTATAGCTAAGTTACCAGAAATTACTCAAGAACCTGAACAACCAGAAAATAGTGAAATACCAGGTGATCAAGTTACTGTTGAATAAAACTATTAAATAGGGGGAAATATGGAAGGACAAATCGTTAAAATACTTAGTAATTTGTATTTTGTAAATAGTAATGGTAAAGTTTATGAATGTCATTCTAGAGGAAAATTCAGAAATGATAAAATCACTCCAACAGTTGGTGATTATGTTAAATTTGATAATGAAAATAACTATATTCTAGAAATTTTATCACGTAAAAATACTTTAATTAGACCTCTTGTTAGTAATATAGATCAGGCTTTTATAGTAACAAGCTGTAAAAGTCCTGATTTTTCTTCAAATTTATTAGATAAATTACTAGTTATACTAGAATTTAATAATATTGAACCAGTTATTTGTTTAACTAAAAAAGATTTACTAACAAAACAAGAATTAAAAGAGATTAAAGCAATAAAGAAGTATTATGAAAAAATAGGATATAAAGTATTATGGAATACTAATTTATTTAGAATAAAAAGATTATTTAAAAATAAAACTACTGTTTTTACTGGCCAAACTGGAGCAGGTAAGAGTTCACTTTTAAATAAATTAAATAAAAAACTAGAACTTGAAACTGGTGAAATTTCTAAAGCACTAGGAAGAGGTAAACACACAACTCGTCATGTTGAATTAATTGAACTTTTCAAAGGTAAAGTTTTAGATACACCAGGTTTTTCTTCAATAAGTTTTGAAGACTTAGATAATGAAGATATTAAAAATGGTTTTATTGAATTTTCTAAATATAACTGTCCATATCAAGACTGCATGCATTTAAAAGAAAAAGAATGTAAAGTAATAGAAGCAGTTAATAATAAAAAGATACTTGCTAGTAGACACGAAAACTATCAAAAAATTATTTCAAACGATAGGAGGTAAGTACATGAAAAAGAAAACCTTAATTTCAACTTCATTTTTATCATGTAAAAAGATAATACCAGCTATAGAAAAATTAAATCTAACGGATACAGATTATATTCATGTTGACTTTATTGATGGCAAATTTGTAGTTGGAAAGAAGATACCGTTTCGTAAGTTAAAGAAGATTAGTAAAGTATCTTCAAAACGTTTAGATGTTCACCTAATGACTAATAAACTAAAAAAATATATTAAGAAGTTTGCATCCCTTAACTGTGAATATATAACGTTCCATGTTGAAGTTGAAAAGGATATTGAAAAGTATATAGATTTAATACATAGTTATGGAATTAAATGTGGACTAGCTATTAACCCAAACACTGATATTAAAATATTAAAACCATACTTACCATTAATAGATATGGTTCTTATAATGAGTGTTGAACCAGGTTATGGTGGTCAAACATTTATCCCAGCAACTGTAGATAAGATAAAAAAGATAAAGAAACTTATTACTACTAATAAAGCTAAAGTTACTATTAGTGTTGATGGTGGTATAAATAGTGAAACAGTAAAAGAAATAAAAGAAAACGTTAACTTGATAGTATCAGGTTCTTATATTACTAGTGGTGATGATTTTCAAGAAAAAATTAATAGTTTAAGATAACAAAATGACAGTTTTAGTAACTGTCATTTTGTTTGTATAAATAGGTAATAATACATAAAAAAAGTAACTATTATTCAGTTACTTCTTCAACTTTAACATCTTTTCTTGCTGTTCTTAATTCTCTAGCACTAACTCTAACTCTAGAACCATCTTCTAATCTAACAACTTGAAGATTAACTCCTTGTTTTTTACGAGTTGCGTTTAAAGCATGAGAACGTTTATTTCCAAATAAAGGTTTTTTATTGGTAACTTTAACTGCCATTTCAATTTCCTCCTTTTGATACATAAATTAACTTGCGCTTATAACTTTATCATATATTTTGCCTTTAGTCAAATGGTTATTGTTTATTTTATGATTTTTTCTTTAATTTTCTTAATATTTTGCTGTTTTAGCTAAGTAAACACCAAAGTTTTGTGGTAATATATAAATAGGGAGGGATAATTATGTATACACCACTTTATGTTAAAACAAATTATTCATTATTATCTAGTTTAATTACTATTGATAATCTATTATCATACTTAAAAGAACATAATTATTCCCAAGTCGCAATAACTGATAATACTATGTTTGGTGTAATGGAATTTTATAAAAAATGTAAACTTGCTAATATTAAACCAATTATTGGTTTAGAAATATTATTAGAAAACGATACTATATTATTATATGCAAAAGATTATACTGGTTATCAAACATTAATCAAACTATCAACAATTCAAGAATCAAGAAAGTTAGAATTAACTGATATTGAAAAGTACCATAATTCAGTTATTGGAATCATACCGTATACATCTCAAAATACTTATGAGAGTTTTATTAATACAATACCAGATTTATATCTTGGATATTCAAATAAACAAGAAGAACAAGAAGCACTACTAATTACTAGTAATGTTGTTTTCTTAAGAAAAAATTTATATATTAATGAAAAAGATAAAGAATACTTAAAATATCTTTATATGATACGTGATGGAAAAACTACAGCCGATGAAGTGAGTTATGAAATAAATAATTTTTCACTTGATATAGAAGATATTTATAGTTTAACTAGTAATGAAAATTTATTTACTACTAATAAAATCGCAGATATGTGTAATTTAGAGTTTCCTAAATCAGAACTATTATTACCAATATATGAAGAAACTAATGGTCTAACTAGTCATGAATATCTAAAAGAATTATCTAAATTTGGACTTTCTAAGAGATTAGATGGAAAGGTTAGAGAAAGTTATGCTAGTAGACTAAAATATGAATTAAACATTATTGAGAAAATGGGATTTTCAAATTATTTCTTAGTTGTTTACGATTATATTAGATATGCTAAGAAAAATAAAATTTTAGTTGGACCTGGACGTGGTAGTGGTGCTGGTTCTTTAGTATGCTACTCACTTGGAATTACTGATATTGATCCAATTAAATACGATTTATTATTTGAAAGATTTTTAAATCCAGAGCGTATAACTATGCCTGATATTGATACTGACTTCCCAGATATTTATCGTGATCAAGTAATAGATTATGTAGTTGAAAAGTATGGAGAAAAAAGAGTAAGCGGAATAGTAACATTTGGTACCCTAGCAGCCAAACAATCATTAAGAGATGTTGCCCGTGTTTTAAATGTGCCTAACTACCAAATAGATTTAGTAACGAAAAGAATTCCAGGTTTTACTAAACTAAAACTTAAAGATTTTTATAAACAAGATGAAGAATTAAGAAAAATGATTGATAGTGATCAAAGATTAGGTCAAATGTATAAAATTGCTTCATTCATAGAAGGTTATCCAAGGCATACATCAAGTCACGCAGCTGGTATTGTTATGTCTCAAAAAGATTTGGACGAAGTAATACCTTTAACTGTATCAGATGGTATTTATTTAACTGGATACACAATGGAATACTTAGAAGAACTAGGTCTATTAAAAATGGACTTCTTAGGCTTAAAAACATTAACTACTATCATGAATGTAATAAGTGATATTGAAAAAAATGAAAATGTAAAAATAGATTTTAATAATATACCACTTGATGATCTTAAAGTACTTGAATTATTTTCTCAAGCTGACACAACGGGTGTTTTCCAATTTGAAAGTGATGGAATGAGAAACTTCCTACGTAAACTAAAACCAAATTCGTTTGAAGATATTTTTGCAGCCATAGCATTATTTAGACCAGGCCCAGCGGGGAATATTGATTCTTACATCAGAAGAAAACATGGTGAGGAAAAGGTTGAGTACTTAGATCCAAGTCTAGAACCAATTTTAAAAAGTACTTATGGTATTATTATCTACCAAGAACAAATTATGCAAATAGCGCATACTTTAGCTGGATATACATTAGGTGAAGCTGATATTTTAAGACGTGCTATGAGTAAAAAGAAAATGGATGTCTTAAAAGCTGAAGAAGAAAAATTTATTAATAAAAGTGTGGAAAATGGATATAGCTATGAAACAAGCAAAAAGATATTTGATTTAATATTAAGTTTTGCTAACTATGGATTCAATAGAAGTCACTCAGTTGCATACTCAATGGTTGCTTATAAAATGGCTTATCTAAAATGTTACTATCCAAAATATTTCTATGGAAGTTTATTATCATCAGTAATTGGTAGTGAATCTAAAACTAAAGAATATATCATGGAAGTAAAATCTTTAGGTATTAAAGTTCTAAAACCATGTATTAATCATAGTGGATGTAGCTATGAAGTAACTAAAGAAGGGATTTATTATCCATTATCTGGAATAAGAAATATTGGTGGCGTTGCGTGTAATGAAATAATTACTAAGAGAGAAGATGGTTATAAAGATATTTTTGATTTCTTAGCTAGAGTAAAAAATATCAATCGTAAAATGATAGAATCTTTAATTCAATCAGGATGTTTTGATACATTTGGTATAACACGTAAAACTTATATTGAAAACTTAGATGCCATAATAAATTATTCAGAACTTGTTCAAACACTAGACCCTCAATTCGTATTAAAACCTGACCTTGAGATAAAAGATGAATATAAACAAGAAGAATTAATCTATATGGAAAAAGATTTATTTGGAATTTATTTAAGTAATCATCCAGTAACATCATACAAAGCTAAGTTTAAAAATATGTTAAACCTTGATAATACAGCTAATAGTTTTAATAAAATTATTAACACCGTTATTTTAGTTGAAAAAGTAAAAGTAATTCAAACTAAAAAAGGTGAAGATATGATGTTCTTAGATGGAAGTGATGAATTTAATAAATTAGACTTTACTTTATTCCCTAAAATATATGAACAGTATTCAAATATAAAAGTAGGAGATATCTTAAAGATAGAAGGTAGAGTAGAAAGAAGATATGATACTTTTCAAATAGTAGTTAGCAAAGTTGAAAAACTAAACTAAAATAATGAATTGAGGGGTATAAAAATGAAAGATGACAAAATGCATTTAATCAATAAAATATTCAATAATGAAACAATTAGAACTGTATGGTATAGGGAAGGTGAAAAATACTACATAAGCATAGTGGATATCATTAGTGTTATTACTGGAAGTGGTAGGCCAAGAAAGTATTGGAATGACTTGAAGAAACAACTAATAGAAGAAGGAAATGAAGTGTCCGAAAAAATCGGACAGTTGAAATTGAAAGCTCAAGATGGTAAATATCGTATGACTGATGTCTGTGATATTGAAGAAATGTTTCGTATTATCGAATCAATTCCATCTAAGAATGCAGAACCAATCAAACAATGGTTAGCAAGATTAGGTAAAGAAAGAATAGATGAGACATTTGATCCATCTATCTCATTACAACGTTCGATCGATTTATACCGTGCAAAAGGTTATGATGAAGAATGGATTTCAAAAAGAATAAAAGGAATCCAACAACGTAAAAGTTTAACTGATGTATGGAAAAAAATGGTATAAATGAATCTTATGAATATGCGGTATTAACAAATGAAATATATAAAAGCTGGTCTGGAATGACAGCTAAAGAATATAAAGAGTATAAAGGTTTAAGAAAAGAAAACTTAAGAGATAATATGGATAGTATCGAAGTTACATTAGCAGATTTAGGAGAAGAAGCTACTAAAAGATTAGCAGCAAAACAAAAACCACAAGGATTATCTAAAAATATAGAAGTAGCTAAAATTGGTGGTAATGTAGCTAAGGTGGCAAGAGATGAATTAGAAAAACAATTAAGAGAATTAGTAGTTAGTAAAGAAAATATGTTAGATTATAAATATACTGATGATACTGCTTTAATTGAAAATAAATAATAAAAACTTCACTAAAATAGGTAAAAGTGTTTTCTATAAAAGAAAATTATGATATATTGGTAGTGATAGAAAAGGTAGTGATAGGATGAGACTTCATTTTTCAACAAATGATTATTTATTAACATGGAACTTATTATTTGGTAGTTCTTTTTCGGAATCTGTTCATACCTTTAAACAAAAACTATACTTGACTCATCGTAAACAATATAATAAAATCTCGAAGGATAAAGAGGAAATGCTTTCAGATATTAAAAACTTTATTCCTGATGATGATATGATATACAACCTAGTATTTGAAACAAACCTATTTACTAAAATAAAAACGGATGCTGAAAAACATCGCTTAGAATTATTGAAAATTTGGGATCAACATAAAAAACAACTAAACAAAGATACTAAAGAAATATTAAAATTCCCATTAAAGGATGATTATAACATTATAGTCCTACATCCAATAATGGATACAGTTTTAATGTCTAAAGGATCGACAACTATTGGTTGGGGGAATAGAAAAGATTTAAAAAATCCAACACTTACACTAACTAACATGGTTTACAACATCGTAAGAAGCGAAGTTGGAGAATTTGAAAAGAAATATAAAGAGATTGTTGAAGTAGTATTAGAACTAGCTATTAGTGAAATCTATACAAGACTTAGTGGTATTAGCTCATACCAACAAGGCGATAAAACATTAACATTCCTAAAAAGACAAATATATCCATATTGGTTAATGTATTTAGGATGTGAAAAAGAAGATTTTCCAAGATATATGATGAGAGATGGAATCACATTTGAAATTGAACGTTACGCAGTTGATAAAAATTTAAAGAAAATTAATCTATTTGATTTCATAAAATTCTGTATAAATAATCAAAAAACAATCGTACGTATTAATCAATTAGAAATATAATAAATATAGATTTCATTCATTTGAAATCTTTTTGTTAGGGGGAACATCATGAACGAAAATAAAATAAATGTATTATTTGATCAAATAAATTTAGATAACGATACTAGAGAAAAACTAAATGGTATGTTACTAGAAAAGGTTAAAGTAAATGAGAAAAATGGTAGTTGGACTTTTATTTTAACTAACCCAGATATTCTAGATTTAGAAGATTATAAACGTTTAGAAGAATTAGCTAAACTAGCTTTTAAAAATATTAAAGAAGTTTATATTCAAATTGTTCCGACACACAAAGACCTAACTAAATTAAAAGAATATTATTTATATGCATTAGAAAACGTAAAAGATAAACTATTATTCTCAAGTGTTTTTAGTAGTAACTTAATTGAAGAAGAATTAAAAATAGAAGTTAATAATCCAGAAGAGAAAAAACAAGTAGAACAATTCCTACCAAAACTAAACTACTTATTATCTTTATATGGTTTTGAAAAATCATTAGAAATTAATTTAAATAGTGAGAAACAAAGTTCTATTCAAGAAGAAATTAATAAAGAGTTGGAACAAGCAACTAAAGATATTCCAAAAATCACACCTGCTCCACAAGCTGAAGAAAAACCAGCTTATAATAAAGGAAATGGTAATGGTGGATATCGTCGTGAGAAAAAAGAGGATAACCCTAACGCTTTAGTAGGAAGAACAATAAAAGATGCCCCAACTCAAATTAAAAATATTGTAGGTGAAATGGATCCAATTACTATTGAAGGATATGTATTTGGTATTGATTACTTTGAATCAAGTAAAACAGATTTTAAAATTATTACTTTAAAAATAACTGACTATTCAGATAGTATCTACTGTAAGGTATTCTGCCGTGGAGAAGAAGACTTTAACGATAAGAAAAAAGTTCTTAAAGATGGTAAATGGTTTATTATTCGTGGTTACACAAAAAATGATCAATTTTCAAAAGAACTAGTTTTAAATGCTAGAGATATTAATCTAGTAGAAAAAGAAACTGCTAAAATAGAAGATAATGCTAAAGTTAAAAGAGTAGAACTTCACGCTCATACTATGATGAGTCAAATGGATGGTATTACTAAACTAGATCTTGGTAAACATACATGTGAATTAGTAGAACGCTGTATTAAAATGGGATATAAAGGTGTAGCTATTACTGACCACAATGGATGTCAAGCTTTCCCAATATCATTTGGTATTATCAAAGGTCATAATAAAGGAATACGTAAAAAGATAAAAGAAAAAATAGAAAACTTAGAAAAAGAAATAGGAGAGGAAACAGATTCTTCTAAAATAGAAAGCTTAAAATTGGATTTAGAAAAAGCTAAAGAAGAATTAAAAAATCCACCAATCTTTAAAGGTATTTATGGAACAGAATTAACACTAGTAGATGATCAAGTTAATATCGTAGTTCGCCCAACAGATGATGATTTAATTCACAATACTTATGTTGTATTCGATACTGAAACAACAGGTTTCAATGCCGGTGGTGCTGACCAAATGATTGAAATTGGTGCAGTTAAAATAAAAGATGGCGAAATTATCGAACGCTTTGATGAACTTATTGATCCTAAACGTCATATTCCAGATAAAATTACTGAACTTACTTGTATCACTGATGATATGGTAAGAGGTAAAAAGAATGAAGAAGAAGTAACTAAAATGTTCTTAGAATGGACTGGGAATCTTCCAATGGTTGCTCATAATGCTAAGTTCGATATTTCATTCATCGAAATGGCAATGAAAAAATATAACCTTGGAGAATTTAAAAATACTGTAATCGATACTCTAGAATTATCGCGTACCTTAGACCAAGGTTTCGCAAGACACGGGCTTTCTGCACTTGTTAAAAGATATGATGTACCATGGGAAGAAGATGCACACCATAGAGCTGACTACGATGCTGAAGGTACAGCATTAGTATTTAGTAAAATGCTAAAAAAACTAGAAATGCAACAGTTTGAAAAAATTAGTGATCTAGATAAATTAATTTCAAAAGATGAAATCCATAAATTTGGTAGAACATATCACTTCAATGCCCTAGTTTTAAATAAAACGGGTCTTAAAAACTTATTTACCATTATTTCCCTTGCTAATACAACATACCTATATAAAACACCACGTATCTTAAGAAGTAAACTTAATGAGTTAAGAGAAGGTTTATTAATAGGTAGTGGATGTTATGAATCAGAAGTATTTAATGAGGCAAGAAGTAAAGAAGGGGAAGAACTAACTAACATTATCAACTTCTATGATTATGTTGAAGTTCAACCACCAGAAGTATACGATCATCTACTACAGTTGGGTGACTTTAAAGAAGAAAAAGAATTAAAAAATCATATTAAGAAAATTATCGATGCAACAGAAGCCGCTGGAAAAATTATGGTTGCAACAGGTGATGTTCACCATTTTGAAAGAGAAGATAAAATTTATCGTGAAATTATTGTTAATCAAAAAGTACCTGGTGGAGGTAGACACCCATTAGCTAAAAAAGATATCACATCAATTCCATGTCAACATTTTAGAACTACTGAAGAAATGCTAAATGATTTCTCATTTATAGATGAAGATTTAGCACATAAAATTGTTGTTGAAAATACTAATAAAATACTAGATATGGTAGAAGAAATTGAAGTAATTCCAGATACCGGTGGAACACCATATTCTCCACGTGTAAAAAGCGATGATGAGCAAAGTTATTTAGATTGCCCAAGCGTGGTAACCGACTTAGTCTATACTAAGGCAGCAGATTGGTATGGAGATCCACTTCCATATTCAATTGAAGAAAGACTTGGTACAGAGTTATACGGAGATATCGTATTAACTTCTATTAAATATGATTTAGCTGACCTAGAGGGCGAAGAATTAGAAAAAGAATCTTTTAAAAGACTACATGAAGTAATTTTAAAAGGTAGAGATAGTGTTTTTGAACAGGTTAGAAACTATTTAAGAAAAACTAGTGAAGAAGAACTAGATGATGCTGCCCTAGAGAAAAAACTAAAGTCATCTTTAGGTGGAGTTATTGGAGCAGGATTTGACCCAATTTACTTAATTGCTCAAAGATTAGTTAAACACTCAAATGATGAAGGTTTCTTAGTTGGTAGCCGTGGTTCTGTCGGATCAAGTTTCGTAGCAACTATGATGGGTATAACAGAAGTTAATCCACTTGCTGCACATTACCGTTGTAGCGAGTGTAAACATAGCGTTTTTAATGGTATTGATGGAACACCATTAGGTGCAACTTATTCATCTGGTTTTGACTTACCAGATAAAGAATGTCCAAATTGTCATATACCACTTTTAAAAGATGGTCAAGATATGCCGTTTGCTACATTCCTAGGATTTAATGCTGATAAAGTACCAGATATTGATCTTAACTTCTCAGATTTAAATCAAGCAAGTACACATGCCTATACAAAAGTATTATTCGGTAGTGATAATGTATACCGTGCTGGTACTATAGGTACTGTAGCCGATAAAACTGCCTTCGGTTTTGTAAAAGGATACCTAGAAGATAATGGAATAATGAATATGCGTACAGCAGAAATTGAAAGACTTGCAATGGGATGTACTGGTGTTAAACGTACAACAGGACAACACCCAGGTGGAATTGTAGTTATTCCAGATTACATGGATTGTTTTGATTTCACACCATTCCAATTCCCAGCAGAAGATCCAACTTCTGCTTGGAGAACAACACACTTCGATTATCACTCAATTGAAGAATGTGTATTAAAACTAGATATCTTAGGTCATTCTGACCCGACTCAGTTAAGACTTATTCAATTACAGTCTGGTACTGATATAATGAAAGTACCACTAGATGATAAAGAAACAATGAGTATCTTTACATCAACTGATGCTCTAGGTGTTACAACTGAAGATATCATGTGTAATACTGGTACACTAGGTATTCCAGAGTTTGGTACACCCTTTACTATTCAATTAGTAGAAGATACTAAACCAACAACATTTGCCGAACTTGTTAAAATATCTGGTCTTTCACATGGTACTGACGTATGGTTAGGAAATGCAAAAGACTTATGTACGCCAGATGAAAATGGTAACATTCAAGTTCCGTTTAAAGAAACAATTGGCTGTCGTGACGATATCATGGTTTATTTAATGTATCGTGGTGTTAAACCAATTAAAGCATTCAAAATCATGGAGTTCGTTCGTAAAGGTAAAGCTAGTAAAGATCCAGAAACATGGAAAGAATATGTAGAAATAATGAAAGAAGCTAATATTCCAGAATGGTATATTGAATCATGCAGAAAAATCAAATACATGTTCCCTAAAGCCCATGCTGCTGCGTATGTAATTAGTGCCTTTAGAATAGCTTGGTATAAAGTTCATATGCCAGTATACTTCTATGCATCATGGTATTCATCTAAAGCAACCGACGTTGATGTTGAAGCTATGATTGGTGGATATACACCAATTAAAAATAGAATCTTAGATATTCAAAATAAAGGTTATGAAGCAACTAATAAAGAAAATGGTCAACTTGAAAGTTTAAAAGTAGCTTTAGAAGCAGCTGCTCGTGGTATTAAATTCTTAAATGTAGATTTATATAAAAGTGAAGCAACCGTTTGGAAAGCTGTAAGTGAAACTGAAATCTATCCACCATTTAACTCAATTGATGGACTAGGTGATACCGTAGCACAGAACATTGTAACTGAAAGAGATAAGAAAGAATTTTTAAGTATTGAAGATCTACAAAAACGTGCTAAGATATCTCAAACATTAATTGATAAAATGAAAATAATGGGAATTTTAAAAGATTTACCAGATTCAAGTCAAATGACATTATTCTAATAAATAAAAGTGGTTTACATTAAATTGTAAACACTTTTTCAATTTTACATAAAAATATGATAGAATAATAATAGAAGTTGGTGATAAAATGAATAAACCTATAGGAATACTTGACTCTGGTATTGGTGGAGTAACAGTTTTAAAAGAAATATTAAAACTATTACCAAATGAAAATTATATTTATTATAGTGATTCTCTCCATAATCCATATGGTGAAAAAACAAGAGAAGAAGTATTTAATTATGTTGACGAAATCATAAAGTTCTTTATAGCAGAAGATTGTAAAGCTATAGTATTTGCATGTAATACCGCAACAGCACTAACAGTAGATGAGATTAGAAAAAAATATCCAGACTTAATTATCATTGCAATTGAACCTGCATATAAAATGGTACATGATTATGCTAAAGATAAAAAAAGTTTAGTTATGGCAACACCTGCTACTATCCAAAGTGAAAGATTTCAAAATCTATACCATCAATATGATAATCATAACACCATATTATTAGAGTGTAGTGGATTAGCTAATTTAATAGAAATTGATGCCAAAGAAGAAATCAAAACGTATCTAGAAGAGAAACTACCAAAAGAAGAAAATGTTGAAGCAGTAGTTTTAGGATGTACACACTATCCATTAATAAAAGAAGAAATTAGTAACGTTTTAGGTAATGTGACATTCTATGATGGTGGAGCAGGAATTGCCGCGAGATTAAAGAATCTACTTGAAGAAAATAGTATAATTTCAAATCAAGAAAATGGTTCCATCACATTCTATGATTCTTCAAATAATAAAGATAAAGAAACAAGATTCTACGAATTTATAAAGTAGACTTGTTTTTTTACTATATTTGACATAAATATACGGTTTTTATTTGTTAGAAAAAGCTAACAGTGATATAATTTTATTGGTGAATATAATGAAAAAAAACATTAGAAATATCGATGTTAATTACATACAATATGGTAGTGAAAAAGGTAAGGACTTAGTTCTCTTGCACGGTTGGGGTCAAAATATTGAAATGATGATGCCACTTGGTGATAAATTACCGGATTATCATATTACGATACTTGATTTTCCAGGCTTTGGTGAAAGCGATGAACCAGAAAAAAGTTTAACCATTTATGATTATGTGGAAATATTAGAAGAACTATTAGAAAATTTGAATATTCATAAACCAATCATAATGGGACACTCTTTTGGAGGTAGAGTTGGAATCCTTTATGCATCTAGAAATAGTGTTGAAAAAATGGTTTTATTTGGTGCACCATGTGTAAGACATGAAAGGAAATCATTAAAAGAAAAAATATTAAAAACAGCTAAGAAATTACCTGGTATGAATAAAATAGGTGAATATGCAAAAAAATATATTGGTTCAACTGATTATAAACATGCTTCTCCAGTAATGAGAGAAACACTTGTAAATGTAATCAATGAAGACTTAAGCAATTATGCTAAAAAAATAGAGTGTCCTACACTTCTAATTTGGGGTACAAATGATACAGAAGCCCCAATTGATGAAGCTAGAGAACTAGAAGATATATTAGTAGACGGTGGTCTTGTAGAACTTCCGGGTTTATCACATTATGCCTACTTAGAAGCATTACCCCAAGTTATAAATATATTAAATAAATTTTTATAGGAGGTAATTATGAATATATATACAATTAGTTTTTTAATTATTTTGATCTTTAATGTAATTAAAAACAAGAAAAGTTTACATATGTTACAACAAAATCTATATAACGAAAATAATCGTTATATGAAATGGATTAAGAAGAATCTAAAAACAGTTTTTGTAACACTTGATTTCTTATCAATGGTCATACTAGTAGTTGCATATCTATTAAATAATAAATTATCAACAATATTAGTAATAATAGCTATAGTATTCTATGGATTAGAAACAGTAAGACTTATAAATAATCGTAAATTAGAACAGGTAAAAAAACCACTAGTTATTACTAAACGTGTTAAAAGATTAATCTTTACTATTAGTGTGTTATTTGTTTTACCAATAGTAATCTATTTAGCTAATAAGAATAATGGATTATTACTATTAATGGTAGAATCAATATTTACTTATTTAAGTTTCTTTATAGTTTGGGTTGCTAAAATAATTAATACACCTGCAGAAAAGTTTGTATATAAATATTACGAAACACAAGCTAAAACTAAACTAAAAAGTATGTCCCATTTAAAAGTAATAGGTATCACTGGTAGTTATGGGAAAACAAGTAGTAAGAACATCTTGAATGATATTCTAAACATCAAATTTATATCTCGTCCAACTCCTAAAAACTTAAATACAGAGTATGGGCTTATGATAACTATCAATAATCATTTAGATAAATTTGATGATGTATTCATAGCTGAAATGGGTGCTTATAAAAGAGGAGAAATCAAAACATTATGTGATATGGTTCATCCTAAATATGGAATCTTAACAAGAATTGGTTTAGCCCATTTAGAAACATTTGGTAGTGCAGAAAACATTATTAAAACAAAATTTGAACTTATTGATTCTCTACCAGATGATGGTGTGGGAGTATTAAATAAAGATGATCCTAAACAAGTGTCTTATGAAATTAAAAGTAAATGTAAAAAAGTATGGATTGGTATTGATAATGAAGATGTTGATGTAAGAGCCTGTGATATAAAATGTGATTATAGAGGAAGCAAATTTAATGTTATTTTTAAAGATGATGACAAAAAGTATCCTTTTGAAACTAAACTTTTAGGTAATCACAACATCTATAACATCTTAGCTGGTATCGCATTAGGAAGAGAATTTGGAATTAGTATTAAAGAACTACAACAAGGAGTTAGGAAAGTAAGACCAATAGAAGCAAGACTTGAACTTAGAAACTATGGTTATATGTATCAAATCAATGATGCTTATAATTCTAATCCAGTAGGAGCAAGTGCAGCACTAGATGTACTTGAAATGATGCCAGGTATGAAAGTTGTTGTTACACCTGGTATGACAGAACTTGGTGAAAAAGAAAATGAATTAAATCATATCTTTGGAACACAAATAGCTAAAGTAGCTGACTATGTTATCTTAGTAGGTGAAAAGAAAACAAGACCAATCTTTGAAGGATTAAATGAGAGTGGTTACGATAAGGATAAATTATTTATTGTAAATAGTGTATATGATGCATATAATTTATTGCAAACTTTAAAAACAAAAGAAGATATGTATGCTTTATTTGAAAATGATTTGCCAGATACATATAATGAATAGGAGTGAAAATTATGAAAATTAGATTAGGTGTTATTTTTGGTGGCGAAAGCGTTGAACATGAAGTTAGTATAATTTCTGCAGTTCAAGCTATGAATAAAATGGATAGTGAAAAATATGAAATTATTCCTATCTATATCACAAAAGATAGACAATGGTATACAGGAGAGATGTTAAAAGAAATTGAAACATATAGTGATCCATTATTAATTAAAAAATATGCTAAGAATGTTGTCTTATATGAAAAAGATGGAAGATTTATTCTTCAAAACAAAAAAGGATTCAAAGGTATAGTAAAAGAAATTGATATTGCATTCCCAATTGTACACGGAACTAACGTAGAAGATGGTGTTCTACAAGGTTATCTACAATCTGTTGGTATTCCATTTGTTGGTGGAGACGTATATGCATCTGTTGTAGGTCAAGATAAATTATTTATGAAACAAGTATTTGAAGCCGGAAAACTACCAGTATGTAAATATACTTGGTTCTATGACTGTGAATATGAAGATGAACCAGATGCAATCTATGCTAGTGTTAAAAAACTTGGATATCCAGTTATTGTTAAACCAGCTACATTAGGAAGTAGTGTTGGTATTAAAACAGCATATGACCAAGATGAATTAAAATTAGCTATCGATGATGCTGTTAAATATGATAATAAGATTATTGTTGAAAAATTAGTAGAAGATTTAATGGAAGTAAACATTAGTGTTTTAGGAAATTACGAAAATCAACAAGTAAGCGCTATTGAACAAGTTATGCCAACTAAAGATTTCTTAACTTATGAAGATAAATATATTGGTAGCAGTAAAACAAAAGGAAAACTTGGTGGTAAATTTAAAGCATCTAAAGGCATGGTTTCTGCTAGCCGTGTAATACCAGCACCGCTTGAAAATGATTTAAAAGAAGAAATTGAAACAGTAGCAGTTAATGCATTCAAAGCTTTAGGGTCAAGTGGAGTAGTTAGAATTGACTTCTTAGTAGATAAGAAAAAAAATAAAGTTTATATAAACGAAATAAACAATATTCCAGGTTCACTTTCTTTCTATCTATGGGAACCAATTGGTAAAGAATATACTGAATTATTAGATGACATGATTAATATTGGTATTAGAGACTACAAAAAAAGAATCGCAAAAACTCATTCTTTCGAAACTAACATCTTAAAAGGATTTACTGAACTTGGTGGTTTAAAAGGAATGAAAGGTGCAAAAGGAAAATTAAGATAGTAATTAGCTAGTTAATACTAGCTTTTTTCTTTGAAATAAGGTTATAATGTAATTAGAAGGTGAAAAAATGAAAAACATAGAAGAAATTAAACAGTTTATAGAAAAAAGACCAAAGGTTAAAGGTGCTTACGGATATGGTTCCGGAGTTTTTAAACAGGATGGTTATACAAAAAAAGATAAACCACAAATTGATTTAATCTTAGTAGTAGAAAACTTAAAGGATTGGCATCTACAAAATATTAAATTAAATCCAAGAGACTATTCATTCACAGGAAAACGTTTTTTTAAAACTTCAACTGTTGATAAAATAAAAAAATCAACCGGTATTGCATATTTAAGCAATATAGAAGAAGATGGAAAAGTATATAAATATGGTACTATTGAAGAAAAAGATTTAATGAGATATTTAGAAACATGGGAAAGTTTTTATTTACCAGGTAGGTTCCAAAAACCCAATCTTCCAATCATAGAAGATAAAAAATTAACTAAACTAATAGACCAAAATAGACGCCAAGCATTATTAACAGCACTATTCTTCTTAAATAAACAAAAAAGTGATTTAGTGGAACTTTATACATCAATGTGTTGTCTTTCATACCTTGGTGATACTAGAATGAAATTTGCAGAAAACCCACACAAAGTAGCTAATATCGTAAAAGGAAGTTATGATTATTTTAAAGAAACATACGGTACAAGTAACGAATATTTTAGTACAGATAAAAAAGAAAATGTAACAGTTAAAACGTCAAAACTACAAAAGGCTATTAACAGTTTACCCAAATCATTACTAGATTACATTGGTGATACTGAAGATTTAGAGGAAGTAAAGAATAGAATTATCGAATACTTTACTAATCTAAATAAAAATGAAAGTAGTGAACAAACATTAAAAGGTATTAGTACTAACGGTGTTGTTCGTTCAGTTAAGTATGCATCACAAAAAGTATTAAAGAAAATTAGACACTAAAAAAATAAAAGAAAATGTAAAAAATATATTTTCTTTTTTTTATTTTGTGTTATACTATAGAAGTAATTTAAATTTTGGGCTGTTAGCTCAGTTGGTAGAGCAACTGACTCTTAATCAGTGGGTCTAGGGTTCGAATCCCTAACAGCCCACCAAAATTGTTACAGGGAAGGTCTCATAGATCTTCTTTTTTTTATTCGCCGACTTAGCACAGTTGGTAGTGCAACGCACTCGTAACGCGTAGGTCGCTGGTTCAAATCCGGCAGTCGGCACCATTGCAGCACAAGAACTATAAAATAGTTCTTTTTTTGTTAATAATTATTTATTGAAATCAATAAAAGTATGTTATACTAAACTTAAGAATATAATGTAGAAAGGATATAGTAGAAATGGATTTTAGAAGTATAGTAGAATTTATAAAAGATACATCAAAATATATAATAGTTATCATCGTAGTCTTATTTGTATTTGCATTTGTTTTAGGATTACAACAAGTAGTTGGACCATCAATGCAACCAAATTTAAAAGAGGGTGATATTCTTTTAGTCAATAAGTTAGTTTATCGATTCACAAGCATAAAAAGATTTGATGTGGTTGTATTAAGTCAAAAAGATAAATATATGATAAAAAGAATAATTGGTATACCTGGTGATAGTATAGAATATAAAAATAATACGCTATATATAAATGGAATAGCATATGAAGAAAAGTTTATTGATAAAAATAATAGTAAAACAGAAGACTTTGTTTTAGAATATAAGTTTATACCTGACAATATGTATTTTGTACTTGGTGATAATAGGGAAAATTCCGAAGATAGTCGTGATTTTGGCCTTATACCAAAAGATTATATTATTGGTAAATCTTGGGTTCAAATTTGGCCAATTAATGAAATTGGGATAATAAAATAACTGAATTCTTTAATTTTATAGACAAAAACTTATAATTGGTATAAAATTAATTATGAAAAAAAACATTTATATATTGGCAAAACTACTGAAAAGTAGTGACGCAAAGCTTTAGAACCTAAAATTTTTATCATGGTAGTCAGCTGCATTTATACAAATTGTATAAATGCTTTTTTTATTAAAAAATAGGGAGGTTTATTATGAATAAAAAAAGAATATTTGGTATTATATTATTTATAGTTTTAGGATTAGTAATGTTTACATTTGCTAACCCAAAAGAAGAAAATAATCAAAAACTAGAAGGAAACAATCAAACGGAACAACAACCTACTGATGAACAACCAACACCTGATACTAACAATGAAATAGAGGAAGAAGATAGTACTAACATTGTTCCAACTACAACTGAACCAACAAACAGACCAACTAATAATTTAAATAATACCAACAATAATCAAAACACACCTGTTGAAGATTCAGAAATAGAAAATGAAGTAGAAACACCTGGAGATAATGAAGAAGAAAATCTAGATGAATATAAAGAAACTAAGAAAACTGAAATAAAAGATTATCTATCATCTTTAAATCTAGAAGATCAAACAGCTATAGAAACATTAATTGATGAAAGTAATCAACAAATTGATGATGCAACAACAAAAGAAGAAATTGATAAAGTAGTTGAAGAAACAAAAAAAGCCGCAGATGAATTAAAAATAAAAGAAGAACAAGAAAAAGCGCAAAGAGAACTTGAAACATTAAAAGAAGAAAAAATTCAAGAAATTAAAGACTACAAAAACGATTATATTTATAACGATGAAAATCAAGAAAAATATAATGATTTAATTGATAACATTATTGAAAATATAAAAAATAGTGAAAATGAAGAAAAAGTAATTGAATCTTTAGATAATGGAAAACAATTAATTGATGCATTAATTGAAGAAGATTTAGAAGCTTACAAAGAATTAAAAATTAAAGAAATAATTGAATATAAAGAATCAATTAATTGGAATGAATCATATGAAGTATTAGCTAGTATTATTGTAGATAATGCCAAAAATTTAATTAATCAATCTATAACTAAAGAAGAAATTGATAAAATCGTAAATGAGGTTATTGAAACATTAGATAATTTAAAAAATAATCAAATTCTTGATGAATATAAGGAAACTAAAAAACAAGAAATAAGTGAATATAATAAAGATGAATTATATTCAGAAGAAAATAAAAAATTAGTAAATGAAATAAAAGAAAAAACACAAGAAGAAATATCAAACGCTAATGATGCTGAAAGTGTTGACAAAATAGTGACTGCAGCTAAAGAACAAATTGATGAAATTCAAAAATTAACAGAAACTAAATTCACAGTTACATTCACAGATTTCCATAATAATATAATTAAAACAGAAGAAGTATTATATGGTGAAAGTGCAACAGCTCCAACTGTAAAGGATATTACAAATAAATCAATCGTATATAGTTTTGAAAAATGGGATGAAGATTTCACAGAAATAAAAACAGAATTAACAGTAAAAGCTATCTACAAAGTAGAAAAAGTATATGCAAATATTTATGCTTTAAATGAAGGATTACAACAACCAACAGACGGAATTAAATATAACGCAAAAGACTACACTAAAATTGGAAATATTGAATTAAAAATTACAGAAGTGGTGTTAAATGCAATCAAACAAAATAAAACAACTATTATTACTACAGAAGAAGAAACTATTAAGAATATGGTTGTTGGGGAATTACCACAATTAGATAAACAAAATTATAAATATAACTATTATGTATTAAAATTTGAAAAAAGTGATGGTTTCCATATTGATGCAAGTCAAATAATTGATGAAGAAGAATTAGCTAAAAACACAGTAACAATAACTTACAAATTAGATGAAAGCTTAGCTGGTTGTACAATGAAAAATAATCAGACTACGATGACATCAACTGTAACAACAGGAAGAAACGAAATTACAGAATTACCAAAAGTATATAAAGATGGTAAAGAATATGCAGTAGTATGGAAGGATTCAAATGATAACATTATTTCAAATATCACAGAAAAAACTATCAATCTAATTGAAAATCCAACTGTTTATACAAAATCTACAACAGTAACTGCAACAATAGACAAACAAGCACCAACATTAACATTAATTGGTGATAAAGAGTTCGAAGTTGAACTAAGTTTAAATGATGAATATGAAGAGTTAGGGTACATAGCTATAGATAACTTCGAAGGAAATATAACAACTAATGTAAAAACAAAAATTTCATATAACGGAATTGATACAAATGAAGTTAATTATAGTGTATCTGGTGTTTATGTAATTACATATTCTGTAGAAGATAAAGAAGGTAATAAAACAACAACAACACGTACAATTACTGTAATTGATCCGATAAAAGTAGTTAAGGCTCAAGTTTACTTATTAAATGAAAACGTTTCAAGACCAGAAAATGATTTTGATAAGAATAACTATACAAAAATAGGTGAAGTAGATTTAAAAGTTAATAGAGTAAGAAAATATATTGATGGTACTTCACAAATTATAACTACTAAGAATAACATTCATTCATATGTAGAAGGTGGATCTAAAGCTTTACCAAAAACAAATGAAAAATATTATTATTATGAATATTACTTATTTAGATATTACGATGGAAATTTCTATATTGAAGCAGAAAAAATATTTGATAGTGAAACATATAACAAAGATAAAAAAGCAGAATTAAAAGAATTATTAAATAGAGATTATAGCGAATACGAAACAACTAAAACAAATGAAAGTTATAATAATTTAATTAATACAATAAATGACAACAAAAACAAAGAACTAAAAGATATAGAAGAAATAGAAAAAGCAATCGAAGAAATAAAAACTGCAATCAGCAATTTAGAAGATATTAAACTAATAAGATTAACGCTATCAAGAAATAATGATACATACATATTAAATGATAGCATGAATATGGATTTAATAGTAACTGCAGTTTATAATGACCCAACAAGAACTAAAGTACTAACAGACAAAGAATATCAAATGTCAAATGATTTTAATTCAACAACAGTTGGTAAAAAATCAATAACATATACGTATGAAAATAAGTCTGTAACTTATAACTATACCATTAATTATACTAATAAAGAATTGAATCAAAGAGTAGAAGAAGTAAAAATAAGTTTAGTTCGCGAAGTTATTCACAATGAAGGTGAACATTGGTATGAAGATACATATGAAGATAAGTATATGATAAAATTTGAAAATTTAAATGGCTTAAAAGTAACAAATATTCAAGTTAAACATGATGGTAACGTAGTTAGAAATATATCATTAAATAAAGATGCAGAAAATGTATTTGTTATAACAAAAGAAGAATATGAAACTTTAAAAACAAATAATACATTAATTTATGGTAATACTATAAAAATTGATTACACAATTAATAATCAGGACATTTCAGGAAATTACTATGAATTAATGAATGAACTATACATTGTAAAATAATGTCAAAATATCAAGGTTTTACCTTGATATTTTTTAGTTTTCTAAGTACACTTATAATAGGTGATTATAATGGCTTATATTAAATATAAAGAGCTAACTAAGTATTTTAACTTCAATAAGGAAATAGATAAGGAAACTTTACCTAATTATGTGATGGACTATATAAAAAAAGGTGAGGTTGTTTTCAAAGCGTATAAAACTTCTAGAGATAAAGGAATATTTACGGATGAAAGAATGATTCTGTTCGATGTAAATCCAATTACTAGTAGTAAAAAAATTCATATAATACCATATAGTTCAATTTCATCAGGAGCAATATTGTTTAATTTAAATTCAGGTTCTATACTATTATCATTTGATAGTGGATATCAAATGAAGTTAAATTTTGTCAAACTAAATCCACAAGCTAAAACCGAACTTAAAAACTTATTTATATATATAATGGAACGTACTAAATAAAAACTTTGTTAAAAAATCTCAAAGTTTTTTTCATTTACTTCTTTATTCTTTCGTGATATAATTTTGATAGAATAAGAGGGATAAAAAATGGTAGAATTTTTTAGAGATGTATTAGATGGGCCATTATATATAATTATAACTGTCCTATCGATTATATTTATCATGGCGATTATTGGTTTTATCATGGAAAGAAAAAAATTAGAAAAAGAGGCAAAAGCTAAAACTGCAGTTATATCATCACAAGATGTAGTGACTCCTATAACTCCTATTGCTATACAGACCGAAAAAGAAACACCTGTTGTTTCAACAAATTCACAAATACCAATTTCTAATATAAATCAGGAAAACATGAATACTTCAAATGAAGTGAAACCACCTATAATTGTTTTTGATGATACACAACAAAAAAAAGAATAGACATGGTATTTGCTTACTATGTCTTTATTTGATATAATAAAAAATGTTATGAAAGGAAAGTAAATATGACAATAGATAGTATTATTACAATTATTAAAAAAATTATCGATATTTCATTAGTATGGTTAGCATTCTATTATGTGTTAAAAAATATAAGGAACAATGTAAAATTAACATTGCTATTCAAAGGAGTAGCAATTATACTAATTTTAAAGTTAGCCAGTGACTGGCTTGGTTTAACAACAATAGGATTATTACTTGAATATGTAATTATGTGGGGACCACTAGCATTAATTATTATTTTTCAACCAGAAATTAGAAATGTTTTAGAACAAATTGGAAAAACACAATTATTAGGTAGACATAAAGTATTAACTGTCGACGAAAGAGAAAGATTAGTATATGAGATTGTAACGTCAGTTGAATATCTAAGAAAAGCTAGAATTGGTGCCTTAATTGTATTAGAAAGAGATATTAGTTTAGCTAATTACATCGATAAAGGAAAGAAAGTATATGCTGATTTATCAAGTGATTTATTAATATCTATCTTCTTCCCAAATAATCCATTACACGATGGTGGGGTAATTATACAGGGTAATAGAATTAGTTGTGCCGGTGCAGTTTTCCCAACAAGCAACAGTTCAAAAGTGAATAAAAAATTTGGAACAAGACATCGTGCTGCACTTGGAATTACAGAAGAAAGTGATGCAATTAGTGTTGTAGTATCAGAAGAAACTGGTAGAGTAAGTATGGCAGTTAAAGGTGAGTTGTTCTACAACTTATCCATTGATGATGTTAGAATGATGTTAATTGATGAGCTAAGACCAAAACAAGAAGAAGATTATTTAGATGAATTAGATGAGGAAGATATTTATGAAGAAAATATGTAGAAAAATAATTTTATTTTTTGATAAGTGGTTAATAACTCCAATTACAAAATTTATTTTACTTATTACTGATCTTATCAAAAATAATAGTAAAGAAATAGAAAAAATTATAAATAAAAAGCAAACACTAATTATTTTATCATTAATATTTGCGTTTGCAGTATTCTTCTGGGTAGACCAGAATTCAGATACTTTATTAAATAAAAATGCTGAAATTTTATATAATCAACCAGTTAAAGCAGAATATAATGAAGAAGCTTATGTTATAGAAGGATTACCAAATACAGTTGACGTAACTTTAATTGGTAGAACCTCTGATCTGTATTTGGCTAGACAATATACTTCTAGTCTAAGTATTTCTGTGGATTTAAGAGGTTTAAAGCCAGGAAGTCATAGAGTTAAACTTAATTATAATCAATCACAAGCACTAAAGACAGTTGACTACAAATTGGATCCATCTACAGCAAATATAGTTGTATATGAAAAGGTATCAGAAACAAGAGAATTAGATTATGATGTATTACACAAAGATAATTTAAATACAACACTTATTCTAGATAGTGTTGATTTAAGTAGAAACGATGTTATAATCAAAGGTGCGGAATACAAATTAAAACAAGTTGCGACAGTAAAAGCATTAGTTGATATTAATGATATTAGCAATCCAAAAGTTGGAACATTCACACTAAAAGAGGAAGTTCCTCTAATTGCATATAATAGTGATGGAATACCAGTTGAAGGTATAGAAATAGTTCCAAGTGTTATTGATGCAAATATAAAAATTACATCACCAAGTAAAGAAGTACCTATTCAAGTTATACCTCAAGGCGATTTAGCATTTGGGAAATCAATTAAAGAATTTACAACATCAATTTCAAAAGTAACAATTTATGGTTCAGAAGAAGTTATAAACTCGATAGATTCGATTCCAGTAATGCTAGATGTAAATAATTTATCTAGCAACAAAACATACAATGTTAATATTCAAAAACCATCAGGAGTTAGAGAAATTAGCAACAAAACAATAACTATTAAAGTAATTTTAGATGATGTAATTACTAAAGAATTTGATGGAATAAAAATTTCTTATGTTAATTTAGATCCTAATTATAAGGCATATGCTACTTCACAAGAAGATAGTATAGTAACAGTTGTAGTTAAAGGAAGTAGTGACGTTGTAAATAAATTAGATCCAAATACCATAAAAGCAACTGTTGACTTAAAAGGATATACGCCAAGAAATGAACTTTATGAAGTTAATGTTGATGTTACAGGAGATGATTTGAAGTTAAGTTATGATTCAAAAACAACAACAGTTAAAATAAAAGTTGAAGAAAAGTAGAAGTGAGTTTCTACTTTTTTTTTATTATCATATTATTTAATATAAACAAATTAGGATGAATAGTATGAAAAGAAAAATTCGTTTAAAAAGAAAAAGAAAATTTAAAAAATTAAATTTGTTATTTATAACACTAATAGCAGTGTTGATTGGGGTAATGTATTTTTTAAATGTAATTAATAGATATTTCACACCAATACTGTTAGAGACAGCAGAGCTAGAAATTGGAAAATTTTCTACAATTGTAATCAATAAGGCAATAGCACAGGTGTTAGAAGATAAAATAAATACAGATGAATTGTTTGATACTATAACAAATAATAATGGTGAAATTCAAACAATTGATTTTAATCCAGTAATAGTTAATCAAGTTCTAAATGTAGCAACAAGCGTAGTTCAAAATAATCTAAAATTATTAGAAAATGGTAATCTTGATACAATTGGAATATATGATATGGACTTACCAGAAAATAGAATAGAGGATTTAAAAAAAGGAATAATAACAAAAATACCCATGGGTGTTATTACTAAAAATTCTATTTTATCAAATTTAGGCCCTGAAATACCAATCAGATTACATTACATAGGTGATGTAAATAGTAATATTACCACAAAAATAACACAATATGGAATAAACAATGCACTTGTAGAAATAGGCGTTAGACTACAAATGACAGCCCAAATAATACTACCGTTTATCACTGAAAAAATGGTATTAGAATGTGATATTCCGTTAGCAATAAAAATGATACAAGGAAGTATACCTAATTACTACGGAAGTGGCTTATTAAAAGATTCATCCCTATATTCAATTCCACTAGAATAATAGTAAAAATATTATTAAAAAACTGTATATATGATATAATAAATTTAACTAGTTATAAATAGAGAGGTATAATATGAAAAAAATAGTGTTAGATAATATAGAATACGAAGTAATAAAAGATTATAAAAATGCATATAATCTTGAAGAATTAAAGGAAAAATACACGGATTATTTTTATGAATTTGATTATATTTTAGGTGATTATTCATATGATAAATTAAGATTAAAAGGATTTTGCAAAAAAGATAATAAAAATTTTAATGAAATCAATGACTATGGTAAGGTAGAAACTTATTTGAAGGAATACTGTAGCTACGAATGCCGATATTTTATCATAGAAAAAATTAATAAAAATGGTTAAAATTGTTGAAATATATGATAAATATGTTAAAATAATAATAGATTATAGAATAATAGGGAGGATATAGTGATGGAAGATAAAAAATTACTTTCAATAATAAAAGAAGATGGAACAACAGAAGAAGTAGAATTATTAGTATGTTTTGAATTCAATGATAGCAAAAAAGAATATGTTGTATATACAAAAAATGAAAAAGATGAAAATGGTAATATAACTATTTATGTATCTAGTGTAGATCGCAGCGGAGATATGCCTAGAATGGGTGCTATCGAAAGTGATGAAGAATGGTCAAGAATTAAAGATGTATTAAGAGAACTTTCAAAAAATGATTAGAAAGGTGGTAATATAAATGGAACCAATAAAAGATATTATCCAAGATGAATTGAATCAAATTATTGATAATCCAATAGGTCAAGCTGGAAATAGAATAAAATTGAGAAGTGTCAGTCACGAAAATTTGATAAAACACTTAAAAAATATACCTTATAAAGCAAAAAAAGGTCCAAAGATGCCATCATCACATCTTGATATGCCAAAAGAAGCACAAAATTGGAATTTAACCCCTAAACAATATATGACACATGTAGGAAGTGCAAGAAGGCCAATTAATGCAAAAGAATCGATGGTAGAGAATATTAGAAAGCATTCTGAAATAAACCCTGTAAAAACAGAAGAAGTCTCATTGATGCAACAATCATCAAATGTACCAAGTACACCTGCAACGACAGAAGAAACGATGATAAGATCAGTACAACAATCTGATTTTCCAAGTGAAAAAATTATAGATAATGGAAATAATATTCAGAATCAAACAAACACTACAATACCAATTATAGAAGAAAATAAAGAAAATGAATTTGATATCAGACAACAAATATTAATGAAAAAAGAGGCTTTAACGCAAGAAACACAAGAAGTAGATGAAACAGATAAACAGGTTCAAAATCTAGAAGAACAATACACAGAAATTCAAAAACAAATAGAAGAATCTACACAAAGACGCGAAGCAGTATTAAGAAAGAAAGAAGAACTCGAAAAGGCACAAAGTGAAACAATGCGAAATGCAGTAAAAAAATATGACAGTTTACTTGAAGAAGTTAGAGAAAGAAAAGAAAAAAATAGACTTCTAATACAAGAATTAAAAAATAAAATTAATAATGGTAAGGAAGAAGTTAAAAGCATTAATGAAGATATTGCACGTATAGAAGAGGAAACAAATGCTTTATCATTCGATAATATAATTCAGTTTCCGACTATATCAGAAGAAGAACAATTAGTTAAAAAAATTGCATAATAAAAAACACTAATAATTTTAGTGTTTTTTTCATATTCTATTATAGGTAGATATGGATGAAAAATTTTATTGATTACTATTATAATTTTAATATTAATAATATAACTTTCAATAATGAGAATTATTTTTTTTATAATGCAAGTAGTCGATATATGCTTAAATATTTTGAAAATAATGAATTGACATTTGAACAGATAAAAATAATTCAACAGTTAAACAATTATCCATATTTCTTTACGCCTATTCCTAATAAAGACAATAACTATATTACAAGGATTGAAAATAAGCCGTACATATTATTAAAATTAAGTAAAATCGAAAATCATAAAATTAGCATATTTGATATTAGAACGGATATTTATGTATCTGTAACAAACGAAAATTTGCTACTAAACCATTTTCCATGGATAGAGCTTTGGGAAAATAAAATAGATTATTATGAAAAATGGTTTTCAATAAAATATGATAATTATAAAGGTATTTTCCCTTTGTTTCACTATTTTATCGGAATAGCAGAGAATGCATTATTATATTTAAAAGAAAGTGACAAAGAAGAACAAAAAAGTAATATTGATAAGTTTGTTATCGCACATAAGAGATTAATAGTAGATAATACACTGTATGATTATTATGATCCAACTAATATTATTATAGATCACCCAAGTAGAGATATAAGTGAGTATCTAAAATCATTGTTTATAAATAAAATATGGGATCTAGACGTATTTCGTGAATATTTAGAAAAACACAAATTTTCCAAATATGGAATAAGAATAATGCTATCAAGGATAATGTTTCCAAGTTTTTTCTTTGATTACATAGAAAAAATGATACTAGATAACTCAGAGGTAGATCTCTTGTATTTAGAAACTAGAGCAGAAGAATATCAAAAATTTATAAAAGAAATAACTCTGTTTTTTAAAGAAAAATATAACGTAAATATAATTTCATGGATAATAAAAACATAAGGAAATCACTCACTTATGTTTCTTACTTCAATAACCTCTGGCACTTCATTAATAATTGCAATTTCAATACTATCTTTTAATGTTACATCTAACATTGGACAATCACTGCAATGACCCATCATTTTAACATATACTATGCCATCCTCAAATTTAATGTATTCAATATTGCCGCCATCGCTAATAAGAAAAGGTCGAATTTTTTCTATTACTGAAATAATTCTTTGTTCAATATTTTTGTTTCTCATAAAAATCACCAATAATATTATACGATATATATATAATACTTTCAACATAAGTTGAAAAGAAAACTAAAATCTGATATAATATATCACAGCAATGAAAAAGAGGTGATTTCATGCTTAAATATGAAAAAGGTAAAATAGTAACAGGACAAGTTACAGGAATAGAAAAGTATGGAATTTTTGTTAGTTTAGACGAATTTTACAGTGGACTAATCCACATTTCAGAAATATCAGATGGTTTTGTAAAAGACATTAATGATTTTGTTAATATGGGTGAAACTATAAAAGCTAAGATTGTGGAAATAGATGAAAATTCATATCATGTTAAGCTAAGTATAAAAAATATTAATTATAGAATAGCGCGAAAACCTAAATTTAAACTTAAAGAAGTTTCAAGAGGATTTACACCACTTGAAGAAAAACTAAACGATTGGATAAAAGAAAAAAACAGTGAAATGTAATTAATAAACAAAAAAATAAAAAATATATTGAAATTGTATTGACAAATATTTTTATAGATGGTATATTTGATACTGTCAAGTCGTTAAAACGCTGGCAATTCATATTTCGGGCGATTAGCTCAGTTGGTTAGAGCACCTGCCTTACAAGCAGGGGGTCATAGGTTCGAGTCCTATATCGCCCACCATTAAGTGCCGAAATAGCTCAATTGGTAGAGCAATTGATTTGTAATCAATAGGTTACGGGTTCGATTCCTGTTTTCGGCACCATTTATTTTGGAGAGGTAGCGAAGTGGCTAAACGCGGCAGACTGTAAATCTGTTCCTAACGGTTCGATGGTTCGAATCCATCTCTCTCCACCACTAAGATTGCCTCGTAGCCAAGCGGTAAGGCATCAGACTTTGACTCTGACATGCGCTAGTTCGAATCTAGCCGAGGCAGCCATTTATTTTATATTTGTTCCGTTAGCTCAGCCGGTAGAGCATCTGACTTTTAATCAGAGGGTCTGGAGTTCGAATCTCCAACGGGACACCATTATTTGTGCCTGAGTGGCGGAATTGGTAGACGCACAGGACTTAAAATCCTGCGAGCTTCAACACTCGTGCCGGTTCAAGTCCGGCCTTAGGCACCATACGGAGGAATACCCAAGTCTGGTTGAAGGGACCGGTCTTGAAAACCGGGAGGTCGTGCAAGCGGCGCAGGGGTTCGAATCCCTTTTCCTCCGCCACATTATATCGCGGGATAGAGCAGCTCGGTAGCTCGTTGGGCTCATAACCCAGAGGTCACAGGTTCAAATCCTGTTCCCGCAACCATATTAGTTGGTCTCATGGTGCAGCTGGTTAACACGTCTGCCTGTCACGCAGAAGATCGCGGGTTCGAGTCCCGTTGAGACCGCCATTTATTTTTGGCTTCATAGCTCAGTTGGTAGAGCAGAGGACTGAAAATCCTCGTGTCGCTGGTTCGATTCCCGCTGGAGCCACCATATTTAAAAAATAAGGTTGACCGAGTATATGTCGGGTCATGCGCTCGTAGCTCAGCTGGATAGAGTGTTTGGCTACGAACCAAAAGGTCAGGGGTTCGAATCCCTTCGAGCGCACCATAATCGGGAAGTGGCTCAACTTGGTAGAGCACTTGGTTTGGGACCAAGGGGTTGCAGGTTCAAATCCTGTCTTCCCGACCATTAGATAATTAGAACTTAGTGATAAGTTCTTTTTTTGTGCATACCTTGGGCTCAAACCATAACATCATCAAACAACTTAGATATATTTGATTCATCTATTGAAAAAGAAGTTCCGTGATCATAAATTTCGCCAAATCTATAATTTCCTTTATAAATACCTATTTTAAAAGTTATCTTTATCATTCCATTTTCGATTAACGATAAGAAATCTTGAAAAGATTTTAACGTATAGAACTTAATATTTCTATATTTAAATAAAACTTCATTATGTTCAAATTTCCTATCTGCATGGACCAAAACTAGATATTTTAATTTACGTTCTAGTTTTTCTTTTAATATATCAAATGACCATCTGACAAATTCATCAATTATTTGCAATTTACTGTTGTATATTCTAAGTACAATTTCTTTATTTATATGATCAACATAAAGTTTAAAATAGTGATTATTTAACTTAACACGTCTACTTCCATATACTGATATATTAAACACATTAAATTGTGGAAAATCACGATCAGGATAACCATATAAATTTCGCAATCTTTTAATTTCAAATAAATAACTATCAGGAGTAGCACTAAATAGTGTTATATGTGACTCCCTTTTAGAATATTTAGCTTTCAATTCAACACCCTTGTAATCTGGTAACTCAAAATTTTCAATTTCCTTATTTAAGACTGACTCCAGCGTTAGACCAACAGCACCTCTTCCTTTATGTGTACTAACAATCCATTCATTTGTGTTAATTTTATTCTTTATTTCATTAAAAATTTCATTCATATTTTTCCCTCCTAATATAATTATGTTTAAAAGTTGACATTTTACTTCGATAAAATGAAATTATTTGAATTTTATGCCGAGAAAATCCAATGTTTTAGGTAAAATAATAGCGCAATGGCTTTATTAAATGCTTTTTTTGCAGTTGCAAATTTTAAAGATATTATTTTGGGTACATAAAACATTTGAGGAATTGGAATAAATTAAATCAAATAATTTCGTTCAAATATAACTACAATATTCATATAATTATGTAATGAAATAAATTAGCATATAGGAGAAATTAATGATAAAAAAACCGTTAATTGGAATAGTAGGAAGAAGTGAAAAAGAAAAAGGTAAATCCATTATTAAAATTGATGAGGATTATAGATTAGCTATTGTAAAAAGCGGTGGAATACCTATTGTTATTGTGCCAATAGATTCGTTTAAATATGGACTATCATTGCGTAATAATTCTAGAATATTAACAGATGTTGAGAAAGATTATCTTATCGAGATATTGAAGTTATGCGATGGTATAATAATGACGGGAGGAATATATTGGTATCAACATGATGAAATTATATGTAAGTACGCAATTGATAATAACATTCCAATACTTGGTATATGTTTGGGGATGCAAATATTAGGTAACATAAAAAATTTTTGCGGTAATATAAATAGTGATAGAACTTTAAAAAATAATACAGTTATTGATCATTATAACCCTAAATCAGATTATGTACATGACTGTATAATTGAAGAAGGTATACTAAAGAAAATATTAAAAGTAAATAGAATAAAAGTAAACAGTAGACATAAATACCATATAGAACCTAATTCAATTTTTAAAATAGAGGCGTATTCAGAAGATGGATTAATAGAAGCAATATCAATACCTGGACATAAATTTGCTTTAGGGGTACAATGGCACCCTGAAAATATGATTGAATATGATACTAATATGCAAAAGATATTTAACGAATTCATAAAATGCTCAAAAAAAAATAAAAAAACAAATTAAGTATTGACTTTTATATTAGACTAATGATATGATTAAATCACTGATGCAGTTTATAGCCTATCAAACTGTATTAAGTGATTGTATGGGGCATTAGCTCAGCTGGGAGAGCGCCACGTTTGCACCGTGGAGGTCAGCGGTTCGATCCCGCTATGCTCCACCATATAGTAATTAAGAATCCTATATAGGGTTCTTTTTTTATAGTTGTCAAACCATAATGATAATGATATAATAAAAAAGCAAAGAAAATAAAGAAAGAGGTAATTTATGAAAAAGAAAATATTTGCAACATTATTATGTTTAGTATCAGTTTTTATGATTACAGGTTGTGGTAATAAAATGACACATGTAGAAGGAAAATTAGAAGACTTAATGACAAAAGTATATGATGGAATTAAGCAAGAAGAACTCCCAGGAATGTTACAAAACATCGAATTAACAGAAGAAGATATAGAATATTACATTGGAACTAAAGATATCAAGTGGAAAGAAGCAGTAGCATCAGAATCAGGGATAGGTTCAATTGCACACTCTGTTGTATTAATTAGAATGGATGAAAGTGCTTCACAAAAAGATATAGAAGAAGCAAAAACTAAAATCAAAGAAAATGCAAATCCAAGAAAATGGCTTTGTGTTGAAGCTGAAAATGTATTTGTTGAAAGCAACGGAGATTTAATTGTTCTTATCATGTCAGATGCAAAAGCTGAAACTTTAAAAACAAACTTTAGTAAATTAAAATAAAGCTTTCTATTGAAAGCTTTTTTGTTAGGAGGAATAAAATGGTATTTTCAAGTATTTCATTTCTATACTATTTTTTACCAATCACATTACTGCTTTATTTTATAGTTCCTAAAAAGATAAAAAATTTCGTATTATTATTAGCAAGCTTGTTTTTTTATTTCTATGGTGAACCAAGGTACATTATAGTTCTTATTTTTTCATGCATTTTTAATTATTACTATGGAAAATGGATGGAAAAGACAACAAATCCATTGAGAAAATATCTATTAATCATAAATTTAGTAATCAATTTTGGTATTTTATTCTATTTTAAATATTTTAATTTCTTTTTAGATAACATTAATCATTTGTTTAACACAAATTTAGGCTGGGCAAGTATAGTAATGCCGATTGGTATTAGTTTCTTCACATTTCAAGCAACAAGTTACGTAATTGATATATATAACCAAAAGATAAAAAGTGCAAATAATTTCTTTACATTTGCAGCATATCTATCACTATTTCCACAGTTAATTGCTGGGCCAATCGTCAGATATGAAACCATTGAAGAAGAACTGAAAAATAGAAAAAACAATTTTGATTTATTCGGAGATGGTGTAAAAAGGTTTACTATCGGTCTTGCTAAAAAGGTTTTATTAGCAAATGTACTAGGTGAGTTAACCAAGAACTTAATTGGTATTACAACCCAATCTATATTATCTTATTGGTTACAGGCAATTGCTAATATGTTACAACTATACTTCGATTTTTCTGGTTATAGTGATATGGCTATAGGGTTAGGACTTATGTTTGGTTTCCATTTCCTAGAAAACTTCAATTATCCATTCATAGCTAGAAGCATAACAGATTTTTGGAGAAGATGGCATATTTCATTATCCACATGGTTCCGTGATTATATTTACATTCCTTTAGGCGGAAGTAGAATAAGTAACATAAAAAAATATCGCAATATTTTGATAGTTTGGCTTACAACAGGACTATGGCATGGTGCAAGTTGGAACTTTGTCGTATGGGGACTTTATTTTGCAATAGTTTTAATTATAGAAAAAGCTTTCTTATTAAAAATTTTAGATAAACACAAAATAATGGGACACATATATACCCTTTTCCTAATATTAATTAGTTTTATAATATTTAATCTCACCAACGTACCAGACATTTTTATTTTTATAAAGAATATGTTTGGATTCAGTGATCTTAGTTTTTCAAATATAGAAACAATCTATTATCTTAGAAACTACCTAGGAGTAATAATAATAGCGGCTATTATGTCAACACCATTATTAAGAATTACAAAAAAAAGAATAACAGTAAATAAAACAATAACCAAAATAATTAGTATTATAGAGCCATTTATATATATTCTACTACTAGTAATAACTACAGCATATATAGTAGATGAGTCGTTTAACCCGTTCTTATACTTTCGTTTTTAAGGAGGATTTATGAAAAATAAATTTTTGAGTATAGCATTCCTAATAACGATATTTACTATCATGCTATTAGGTATAATAATCCCAGATAAAGATGTATCTACATCAGAAAGAAGAAAATTGGCAAAATTTCCTAGCATCAATATTGAATCAATAATGAATGGAGAATTTTTTGAAGAATTAAATAATTACTTAGTAGAACAATTTCCTTTTAGAGATACATTTAGAAATATAAAAGGAACAATTTCAAGTAATATATTTCAAAAAAAGGATGAAGACGGAATATTTATAAAAGATAATGCAATTTATCAATTAGACCCAGCGCTAAATGAAAAATCCATAATACATTTTACAAAATTAATAAATAAAATAAAAAATAACTATGTTAAAACAGATAACGTTTATTACGCAGTTATACCAGATAAAAACTATTACTTAGACAATAACATACCAAAAATTGACTATGAAAAGTTAGGAGTATTATTAAAAGAAGAATTGGCCGAAATTGAATATATTGATTTATATGATAGTTTGGCATTAGATTGTTACTACAGAACTGATATTCACTGGAAACAAGAAAAATTGGCTAATGTTGTTAACAAATTACAAGTATCTATGAAACTAAATAGTAAAAGTGATCTAAATACAAATAAAACATACGACTATTTTTATGGTGCACTATATGGTAGAATAGCTAACAATCTTAATCCAGATAAAATAAAATATTTAAGTAATAGTGAAATAAATAATGCCAAAGTCTATGACTATGAAAAGAAACAATATCGTAAAGTTTACGAAGAACAAGACTTAAAAAACATTGATTCATATGACATATATTTAGGTGGTGCCAAAGCCTTACTAACAATAGAAAATAAAAATCAAACTAATGGTAAAGAACTAATCATATTCAGAGACTCATTTGGAAGTAGTATTGCACCATTATTAATTCCAAATTATACCAAAATAACATTAATTGATTTAAGATATATAACGAGTGATATGATAGGGAAAATACCAGAAATAGAGTTCAAAAATAAAAATCAAGATATATTATTTCTATACAGTACACCAGTTATAAATAATAGTTTTACATTAAAATAGGAATAATGATATAATAATATGAAGTTTTAGGAGGTTTATATGAGATTTTCAATAATTATTCCAAATTATAATAAAGGTGAATATTTAAAAACATGTCTAGACAGTGTTTTTAATCAAACCTTTGATAGAAACAAATTTGAAGTTATATTTGTGGATGATGGGAGCACAGATAATAGTTTGGAAATAGTAAAAAATTATAATGTAAAGTTATTTCAAACTAATAGAAAAATGGCTGGAGGTGCTAGAAATAAAGGCATTGATAATGCGATAGGTGAATATTTAATATTTTTAGATAGTGATGATTATCTATATAGTAATGATGTATTAGAAAAATTGGATAAACATATTACTAGTGAAGATATGATAAATCTTTCATTGGTTAGAGAGTATAGTGATAAGAAAGAAATTATCCATGATTTTGGTAAAACTTTAGAAGAAAAATTAGAAAAATCAACTTTATTGGGGTGTCCTACTAAATGTTTTAAAAGAGAAGTATTAGAAGATGTAAGATTTTTAGAAGAATGTTATTATGAAGATGTTTCTTTTACTATGGAAGCTATGTGTAATGTTAAAAGGGAAAGTGATTTTACTTATCCATTTACTTTTTATAGGTATGTTGAAAATAGTATTACTAAAACTAAAGAAATAAGTCCTAAAAAAATGATTGATGTTTTTCTTCAAATTTCAAGACTTTACTATTTATGTGATAGATTTCCAATGTATTCTAATTGTATATTAAATAGAATTAAAAATGATAAACTAGATGTTCGTTTAGAAGTATTAAACAATTATTTCGAAACTGGTTATAACTCATTTTATGATCATTTTTAGGAGATAGTATGATTTTTTTAAAAGCCTACACTAGAATTAATCTGGGTGATGATTTATTTATAAAGAAGATATGTGATGAATATGCAAATCAAAAATTTTTCATTCTAGCTGATAGGAAATATAAGAAAAATTTTAAAGATATTAAAAATTTAAAGGTAATGAGTTATAGTTATAATAGACTAAGCAAGAAAAAAAATAACTTAGTTAAATATAAAAAAGAATACAATAGAGTATTAAAAAAAATTTCTAAAAAATGTGATACTTACATATATATAGGTGGTTCAATTTTTATAGAAAAAGGAAAAACTAGTATAGAACGTGTTAAGGATTTAAAAGAGGAAATTGGTTGTTTTAAAAGATCTTATATAATTGGTGCAAATTTTGGTCCATACAATACCAATGAATATATAACTTATGTGCATGATGAATTGATACCGAGTATAGATTATATTTCTTTTAGAGATATTAATTCTTATAATTTGTTTAAAGACTTAGATAATGTGATATATGCACCTGATATTTTATTTTCTATAGATTTAAATAGAAGAAGACAAAAACGTAAGGAAATGGGGATATCACTAATACATCATTTGGATAGGAAAGAATTAAAAGAAAATTATGATGAATATTTAAATCAATTGATTAATCTATCAATAAAATATATTGATCAGGGTTATATAGTTAGATTACTATCATTTTGTTCATATGAAAATGATCCAGTAGCTATAGATGATTTTTTAAAGAGAATTCCTGTGAAATATAAAGATAATATAATAGTAAATTACTATGATGGGAATATAGATGATTTTTTAGAAAAAGTATCAGGCTTAGATACGATAATTGCTACTAGATTTCATTCAATTGTTTTGGGATTAAAGTATTATCATAAGGTAATTCCTATCTGCTATAGTAACAAGTCCATGAATTTATTAAATGATTTAGATATAATAGATTATGTTACATTTAAAAATATCAAAAAAATGTCTCAAATTAATCCTAGTAAATTAAATTTTAGTAAACTCAAAAAAATAGAAAAATGTAGTAAAAAACATTTTGAGTTATTAGATATTAACAAAAAAATCTTATGAATTAATTCACAAGATTTTTTTATTTTAAACATTCTATCCAAGCATTGATAATTGTTGAAATATTGTATTCAAAGTCTTTTAAATTTTCTTTGAATTTAGATTTATTATTAATAATATCATCAATTCTATTTGCATAACTATCAGTATTGTATCTCTCTAAGATAATACCATTTTCCATATCATGAATTTGTTCAAAAGCAACATCGAAATCAGTAATAATGCATGGAATACCTAGTATTTTTGATTCTGTAATAGTCATACCCCAAGTTTCATCATCACTAAGCAAGGCAAGATAGTCACAATGTTTTAAAATTCTAAAGGGATTATGTTTAATACCTAAAAAGATAAAATTATCTTCATATTCCTTAAACATTTTTTTAATATCTTTTTCTATTTTTGAATAATAACTACTCCCAACAATGTACCATTTAAAGTCAATGCCACGTTCCTTCAATAATTTTCCTAATACTAATTTACGATAAAAACCTTTATCAGGTGATAATCTACTAATAGTTATTATATTAAGGTTACTAGAAAAATCCAATTCAACAGGTTCCAATGCCTTTTTTTTAATTTCATCAGTATTTAATATATTGTATATTACGTCAATTTTATCATAAATATATTGACTATATGATTGATGTAACATTATATTTTTTTGTGTTTCGCTAACTACTATAATCTTATCTAATCTTTTTAAATGTTCAATATCATTAAGTATTGATTCTTCGGACTTACCAAAGTGATGAAACCATAAGTATATTTTATCATAATTAACATTATTAAATTTTTCTATTGAACTCTTATATGGTGAACAGTTAATTAAGATATCAATATCTAATTTTTCGTTTGCAACATTAATTGTTTTAGCATATCTAGAAAATTTTTCTAATAATCTTTGATCAGATGTATCATCAGAGTAACCAATATAGAATTCAAATCCTTCACTGCCACTAATTTTTTTTAATAAATTTAAAATAGCTATTTCAGTACCACCCATATATAACATAGGCCTAAAAAACATAATTTTTTTCATAAAACCTCCTACCACAAAAGCGGGAAAAAAAACATACACGTGTATAATAACATACTTAAAATAAAATTTCAATAATGAAAAGAAATAAGCTAAAAAATGGTTAATATAATTGAAAATGATAGTAAATTGTGCTATTATCAATTATATCAATTGCCCCATAGCCAAGCGGTAAGGCGGTAGACTCTGAATCTATTATTCGTTAGTTCGAATCTAACTGGGGCAGCCAATTAATGATTAATCCTTAGAAATAAGGATTTTCTTTTTCTAAAACATTGTTTTATTTATTAAAATATTATAAAATAGTATAAGAAAAAAAGGATGTGTTGTTATGACAAATAAAGAATTAGCTGAATTAATGTTTCC
>JAZOBJ010000011.1:0-20102 GCA_045595895.1 Candidatus Scybalousia sp.
TTTTTAATAATTAATTTTAAATATATTTCACAGGCAAACGACTTGTTTACTATGTATGGATAAACCTTGTTTATAACTCTATCTGTTTTGAGAACTATTTTTTCATTATCATTAATTGCATTTTTAAATTGTCGAGCAGTAGTGTACATATTTATAATATTTTTATTTTTATCGTCTAATTTTTTAAAATCAATCATTCTATCACTTCCACATATAATTAAACATCTTTTCTGTTGATTGTTTATCTTTTTGAAATCTTTTGTCATTAATGTTAGTTAAAATTTTTTCTATCTCGTTTATATAACTTCCTATTGTTTTTTCAAACGATTTTTTATTAAACCAGAATAAGGTTTTTATAATGTTTTTTCCCTTATATTCATCCCCAAGCTGAATTACAGGATTCATTTTTTTATACATTTTATCTTTCACTTTAAATAACCCATGATATTCATCTAGAGCCTCATTAATTTTAGGATTTAATTCTATCATCTTTTTGTAAATATTGATAACGTTATAATGAAACAAAAATCTCTTATTTTTTGAAGTATAATAGGTTCTGTACAAGTCAAAATATAAACCGTACACAGTATTTATGATTTTCCTTTTATAAACAAAAAATTGACAGATAGCTGTTATTAAACCAACAACAATTCCACAATATAGATTTGTTGCAATATTAAAACAATCTGCGCCATTCATTAAACCACATATATTTAGATAACAAAAAATTGGTGGTATTATTAATATTAATAGTGAAGAGATAATAATTATTATTCTTGATTCTTTCATTTATATTCCTCCAATCAAAAAAAGAGCATATTCCATTATTAAAAATGATAATTTGCTCTATTCTTATATACATTATAACATAAATTGTCTGTTTTTACATCTTATTCACAAAAATAATCTTTAATTATTTCATCTAACATTCCATATTTCGCTAAATGATAATTTAATAAATAATCTAAATTTCTAAATCCTTTTTGAAGCTGATTTTTATCTTTGTTATCCCAGCAGAAACCATCTGTTAATAATGCAAATCCTATACCGATTTTTTTAAGATCATTTTGCCTATTTATATAACTGTCAATAATTTCTTCTGGTTTTGAACCACCACGATAAAAATAATCAACTTCGATATTTAACACTTTATTGTTCTTAACTAAAATAAAATCTGCTTTTCTGTTTGCTACATCTTCACTTATATCAAAACCTAATTTACCTAATACTTTAAATTGTTTTTGACTAATAAGTTGAACATTATGATGTTTACAAATTTCAGCTATTATTGGTTCACATGCAAATTCAAATGCTTTTCCACCACGATTTTTTCTTCCATTTGAATCTAATCCAACTAATACTCCAATGACATAATCAATAACACTTTTCTCTAATAAATTTTGAAATAAATCTTTTAATCCCATTTTTTCAAAGAAAATATAATATATTTCAATATTTTCATCACTAATACCGTTTTTTATTAATTGAATATCAAAATTATATGAATAAAAATCATCTTCATCTAAATCTTCATTTACTACCTTTAGTTCATTTTTACCTTTCCAAACACTTTTTCTTTCATCTTTAGACAAAGCAAATAAAAGAGGAAATGTAGCTACTACCGTAGGAACTTTTTTTACTAACTCAACAAATTTATCATGAATGTTTTCACATCTAATCAATACATTCATCGCATTTAATTCTATTTCAAACTGTTTGTAATCCATAGCATTATTCCAATCAACATAAAAATTAAATCCTCTATTAGTTTCTACTAAATTATTTACAAATTTTTCTGATAACTCTTCGATACTCATATCTTTATACATTATCTTCACTTTCCTTTCTTCTTATTGTTAATTCTAAATATTCTTTTTCCTTTTCAATTCCAATATACTTTCTATTTAATCTATTTGCTACAATCCCTGTTGTTCCACTACCATTAAAAGGATCTAATACTAAATCATTTTCATCTGTAGATGCTAATATTATTTTTTCTAATAATTCAATTGGTTTTTGAGTAGGATGCTTCCCACATTTCTTTTCGCTTGGTTTCGTTAATGATGTTTCCCATACATCTTTCATCTGCTTATTGTTATTTAGTTTTTTCATAACATCATAGTTAAACTTATGTTTAGCTTTAGGTATGTCTTTTTTTGCCCATAAAACGGTTTCTGTTGAGTGAACGAAAGCACGACAACTAATATTAGGTGGAGGGTTTAATTTCTTCCAAGTAATGTTATTAATTATCTTAAACCCCTCTTCTTCAAGTGCCATTCCTATTGAATAAATATTATGCATAGTTCCACTTATCCAAATAGTACCATCATCCTTTAAAACTTTCTTACAAGCTCTTATCCACTTTTTATTAAAATTATGTTTTTCTTTGACGGATATTTTTTCATCCCACTTACCTTTATTTACCGATACCATTTTTCCACCACTACAAGTAATTCCATCTCCTGATAAAAAGTAAGGAGGATCTGCAAATATCATATCTATACTTTGTGGTTCTATTTTTTTCAATAATAAAAGTGCATCTCCATGTAGTAATTTAAAATCATCTTTATCATAGTAAAACTTTTTACTCATGTTATGCACCTCCTAATTATATTAATGTAAAATTATTGTTCAATTCCTCTTTTATTTTCGTAATTCGTTATAATTACTTCTTCTACTTTTCCCCTTTTCTTTCCATTTGCATTTATATTTCTTTTTGCTTCAATTACATGAATATTAAAATCTTTATATAATTCTTTTACTAAAGTAGTATTATGATTTGATAACATCACATAACATCCTTTATCAGCTAATTCTTTGTATACTTTAGCAAGTCTTACTTGTTCTTCTTTTCCAAATCCATTTTCAGTATAGCTATTAAATGTTGACGTTTCAGAATCATATGGAGGATCAAAATATATGAAATCTCCTTTTTTAGCATCTTTTACTGCTTCTTCAAAATCTGTATTTAAAAGTTTTACATCATTAAAATTCAAATATGAATGAATAATACCTAGATTTTGACCATCGTATGTGTTTACTTTTGCCTTTCTATTAAATGGTACATTAAATTCATTTTTGCTATTAACCCTATATAATCCATTAAAACAAGCCTTATTTAAATAAATTGTTCTAGCACTTCTTTTGTAATCTGGCATTCTTTTAAATTTAGTTTTATCTCTATCTTTATTTCTTATTTCATAATAATATTCTTCTGAATGATTTGCTTCATGATGATTTAATTCATTACACATTTTATTAAATTTTATTTCATCTTTAATACAATTAAATACATTCATTAGTTCTTCATTATAATCATTTATTACTGCCTTTTTTGGAGATAATTCAAATAAGAAAGCACCACCACCTACAAACGGCTCATAATAAGTATCAAACTCATCCGGCGCATACATTTTTAGCTTATCAATTATTTGTCTTTTTCCACCCGCCCATTTTACAAATGGTTTTCCTTTTAACATATTTGTACCTCCTGAACATTTTAACTATATTAATTATACCATATTTTAAATAATATATCGATTTTTTTATATAAATTAGATAAAAGAAAAAGCCAACTTGTTAGATTGACTTTTACCTGTAAACATCGTAATTCAATATAAAACATGCATATTATATACCAAAAAACTCCACATGCGAGAAGTTAACATCCTTCTCATCTATTACCTTGCGCTTACAAACATATTTGAAGTGGCGTAATAGATTTAATACTAATTCAATTACTTTATAAATTATCACTATTCTAGACTAGAACCTCTTTATAAAGTTCAGCTATTAAATTACTTATTAAGCGTGTACCACTTCAGGTAAAACCGCCTTTAATACTTTAAACACGGTATCACCTCCTTTGTTGAAATTATAAATCATTTCAACGAATACATTATACCACAAATTGCCAAAAAGTTTTATATTTTTACAATTTAATTGCATTATCAACTACATCTTCCCCAAGAGAGCAAAAAATGATACATTTTCTTTTTTAAAGACAGTATTCATAATGGTTCAACAAAGTGTTCTTTTTTCGTTTTGACAATTTAGGTACCAGAAAAAGTATCTAAATGGTACCTAAAATGTACCTAATACAACTGAATTCTAAACTCGCAAGCCCTTGTAAACATTGACTTTATAAGGTATAAACAAAAAATGTGGACCATTTCTGGTCCACTTCAGGGGGTTTTGGTTGAATTGCTCTCACACTTTAGTTCGTAAGAGCCACCATTTGGCGTGAGGTTTATCCTCACGCATTTTAATAATATAATATTCTTGACGATAAGTCAATATGATTTTCTTAAAATTAAGAATTATGATTGATAGATTCGATTAATAATTTTTTTAACTCTTCATTGTCGGTATTTTCATCCTTTAAGTACTCTAATGAATCTTTTTTAGCTTGTATTAAAATCTTATAATCTTGTCTGATGTTGGCTATTTTGAAGGCCATGTCACCACTTTGTTTTGTTCCAAATAAGTCACCTGACCCTCTAAGTTTAAAGTCTTCTTCACTTATTTCAAATCCATCATTTGTTTTTTCCATAATCTCTAATCTCTTAGTATCTTGATTACTGATTAAGATGCATTTAGATGCGATCTTACCACGTCCAACTCTTCCTCTTAATTGGTGAAGTGTTGATAACCCAAATCTATTAGCATCAAAGATTACCATCATTGAAGCATTAGGTACGTCTACTCCTACTTCTATTACAGTAGTACTAATTAATATTTGAATCTTATTCTGTTTAAATTCATTCATGATTAAGTCTTTAGCTTGAGTAGCCATTTTACCATGAACTATATCTATCTTATACTTACTTCCAAAAGCTAAATTCATTTTATCTCTTAGTTCTATTACATTCGTTAAGTCTGAGTTTTCACTTTCTTCTATTAGTGGAGCGATAACATAAATTTGATGTTTTTCCTTTAGTTCTTCATACATCATTTCTAAAACATCTTTTATTTCTTTATCACTTTTTACATATGTTTTAACTGGTATTCTACCTTTAGGCATTTCCTTTATTATAGATACATCCATATCTCCATAAATAGTTAAAGCATAAGTTCTAGGAATTGGTGTAGCACTCATATATAAAACATCTGGCATAGTACCTTTTTGGTTTAATAAAGCTCTTTGATTTACTCCAAAACGATGTTGTTCATCGGTTATTACTAAACCTAAATCTTTATAAGTTACTTCTTCTTGGATTAGGGCATGAGTTCCTATTACCATATGAATAGTACCTTCTTCTAATCCTTTATAGATTACCTGTTTTTCTTTTTTAGTTTGAGAACCTACTAATAATTCTATATTGACGTTAGTATTCTTAAATAACTCTTTTACATTATTATAGTGTTGGATGGCTAGTATTTCAGTAGGAGCCATTAAAGCACTTTGATAACCACTTAAATAATTTAAATACATAGCCAGTATAGCTACTATTGTTTTACCACTACCTACATCACCTTGAAGTATACGATTCATTCTTGAAGAAGAATTTAAATCCTTCATAATTTCTTCTATAGCATTCATTTGATCATTAGTTAGTTCAAATGGAATTTTAGAAATCATTTCTTTTAAATTATCATTAGTTAGATTTCTTTTAATACCTGTTTTTTCTTTTTTATGTTGTTCCTTTAGATAGTTTATTTTAAACATAAATGTAAATAATTCTTCATACTTTAATCTTATTTGAGATTCTTTTAATTTTTCTATAGTTGGTGGATTATGCACGATATTAAGTGCAGTTCTTTTATTCGAAAAATTATATCTTTCTTGGTAACTTGTTGGGATAAAATCCATTATATCTTTACCATTCATTAAAAGTGCTGTATTAATATAAGTAGCCATATTCTTATTAGTTAAACCACTAGTACAGTGATATACTGGTTCTACCTTAGCTTGATTATTTAATAATCCAAATTTTATATCAGAAGCTGTGATTACATTTTTCTTATTATCATATTTACCTATTACAATTACATTAGTACCAATAGTTAGTTGACTTTTCATAAAAGCTCTATTAAAGATAGATACCCCTACTACTCCATTTGGAGTTACTAGTCTAAAGTTAAGTTTATTAAGTCCTGCTTTAAACCTTAATAAAATAGGTACACTTTCTACTTTACCATCGATAACTACTCTATCTTCTTCAGTTACTTCTTTTAAATTACTTCTTTCTAAAATATCATATCTGAAGGGATAATGAGTCACTAAATCATCTACAGTATAGATACCTATTTTATTTAATAATGATAATGATTTTGGACCTATTCCTTTAACTTTTGAAACGTCTAACATACTACCACTCGCTTTTCTAGGCATATTATACCACAAACATTTATTTTCTCAAAGAAAAAAAATTACTTTTTTTTACTAAAAAACATTGACTTTTTAACTATTTTCGATTAGTATAGGTATCACCAATTCGGTTATGGCGAATTGGTCGCTAGTATCACACTAGCCAACCCCTTTTTATTCTTTTTATGAGGTTGTCCTTCAGGGGGTACAACCTCGATTTGGGTAATTAAAGAAGAAACAGATTGTTTCTTCTTTTATTATTGATTATCATTTTTTATATATTACACATACCTTAATTATAGGAGGATTTATATATGAACTTTGATTATCAGTTTGGAAATAATTTTTATAATTATTATGGAGATATTGGGATTAAAAGTACTAAGTATAAGATTCTAGCTCCAGAACAAGAACAAAATGATCAACCTGGTATGGAATACTTGATGACACCTAAGCCAATATTTGATAACCCAGATTATAAAGGCAGTGGTAAGTTAAAAGGAAAAGTAGCCATTATTACTGGTGGTGATAGCGGTTTAGGTAGAGCTTGTGCAGTGGCATTCGTTAAGGAAGGTGCCAGTGTCGTTATTCCTTATTATGATGAACATGAAGATGCGAAGTTTACTAAAGAATATTTAAATAAACTTGGTGGTGATTGTTTATTAATTGCTGGTGATATATCTAAAAGAGAGTTTTCTAAAGAGATTGTTTCTAAAACTTTAGAAAGATATGGACGTATCGATATATTGGTTAATAATGCTGGTATTCAATATCAACAAGATACTTTAGAATGTATTAGTGATGAACAATTTGATTGGACAATGAAGGTTAATGTTTATGGAATGTTTTATTTAACTCGTGAAGTACTTCCACATTTAAAATCTGGTGCTTCTATTATTAACTTATCATCAGTTACTACTTTTTATGGTGATCCACAATTAATTGATTATGTTACTACTAAAGGAGCGATAGTTGGTTTTACTAGAGCTTTAGCTCGTAATCTTGCATTAAAAAATATTAGGGTTAACGCAATAGCTCCAGGATTTTTCTGGACACCACTTCAACCCGCTTGTTGGGTAAAAGAAAAGATTCCATCTTTAGGATCTGATGCTGCGATGGCTAGAGGGGCTATGCCTTATGAACTTGCACCTACGTTTGTGTTCTTAGCCAGTGATGATTCTAGTTATATGACTGGTCAAGTTATTCATAATAATGGCGGTCAAGTAATGGGATAAGAAAAGAGAAAACTATTCAGTTTCCTCTTTTTTCTTTTGTTCTGATTGTTCTTGTAATCCTACATAGTAGTTATATCTTTCAATAGCGTTTAATCTATTTTGTTCTAACAGTTCATGATATTTATCTGGATTTATTTTCTTTAACATTCTATATCTATCTTCTCCAGCTATGAATTCAAAATATCTACTGAAATCAGGTTTGGCATCTACCTTAAATTCATTCTTTTCTGGACTGTAATGGAATAATGGATAGTACCCAGTATCAACTGCTTTCTTTTCTTCTTGGATGGTTGATTCCATACCAGTTAGTATTCCTTGGGATATACATGGTGCATATGCAAATACTATTGATGGTCCATTATAGGCTTCTGCTTCTTTTAATGTATTTACTGTATGTTGCATATTAGCTCCTAGAGAAATGCTTCCTACATAAACATGTGGATAAGTAAGTGCAATCTTAGCTAAATCTTTCTTAGCTACTTCTTTACCTTTAGCAGTAAACTTAGCGATACTACCTACTTTACTTGATTTAGAAGATTGACCTCCAGTATTTGAATATACTTCAGTATCAAGTACTAAAATATTTACATCTTCATAGTTAGATAAGACATGGTCAATTCCAGAGAAACCAATATCATATGCCCAACCATCTCCACCAACTATCCAGATTGATTTTTTCTTGATTGAGTCTTTTAATTCTTTTAGACCTTCAATATTAGTATTATCGATTATATCGTATAGATTATTACCTGTTTCATTAGTAATATTTTCTAGATAATCTTCATAGATTTCTTTTTCATCCTCTTCTACTTTATCTAAGTTTTCACTAATTAAGTTTTTAATTCTTTCTTTAACTGTTTTATCAGCTATTTTCATACCGTAACCATATTCAGCATTATCTTCAAATAATGAGTTAGCCCATGGTACTGAGTAAGCTGTAGTTGGAAGGGATGCTGAATAGATTGATGAACATCCAGTTGCGTTACTTATCATTAGGTTATCCCCAAATAACTGTGTTAAAAGTTTTAAGTATGGTGTTTCTCCACAACCAGCACATGCTCCACTAAACTCAAATTTAGGTTTAACGAATTGACTACCTTTTACAGTAGTTGTTGGCATTACTTTTTTCTCAGTTACATTATTAAATAAGTATTCGTAAGCTTCACCTTTAGTTTTCTTTAGTTCTTCCATTTTTTCAACAAGTAATGCTTTTTCACCTTTTTTACCTGGACATACATTTACACATAATTTACATCCAGTACAATCTGGTAAACTAATACCTATTGTGTATTTTAAGTTTTCTCCTTTTATATTAGCATCTAATAAATCTTCTTTTAAGACTTGCGGTGCGTTAGCTACTTCTTCTTCATTTAGTAAGAATGGTCTAATTACAGCATGTGGGCATACAAATGAACACATATTACATTGTATACAATTTTCAGGTATGAACTTAGGTCCAATATCAGAAATATTTCTTTTTTCTTGTCTTGATAATCCTGGTTCAAATGTTCCATCTTCATATGGTAAGAAGTCACTAACTTTTAAACTATCTCCTCTACCACTAGAAATTACTCCAAAGATATTTTCATCTGTTTCATTTAACTCTTCAATTTTAGTATTTGTTCCTAGTTCTATCAATTCTAAATAATCTAGTGCTTTATCGATTGCTTCTAAGTTTTTACTTACTACATCGTTACCTTTATTTTCAAATTTCTTTTCAATATCATCTTTTAATTGTTTTACTGCGAAGTCATAATCTAAGATATGTCCAACTTTAAATAAAACTGTTTCCATGATTGAACTAATTTTATGATCTAGTCCTACTTCTTTACTTAGTTTTAATGCATCAATTATATAGAATTTAATATTCTTTTCTACTAAGATATTATAATCATGGTTTGATAAACTATTTACTACTTCATCTTTTGGTTTACTTGTGTTTAAAATAAATATTCCATTATTTTTAATACCATCTAGCAACTTAAAATTATTTAAGTATGATTCTTTAGTACACATAACTAATGATGGTTTTTCTACATAGTATGTTGAACGAATTGGATTTTTACTAAATCTTAAATGTGATTTAGTTACTCCACCTGATTTTTTAGAATCGTATTGGAAGTAACCTTGTACATAAGCATTAGTATAGTTACCAGTTATTTTCATTAAATCTTTACATGCACTTACCATACCATCTGAACCATAACCATAGATTAAGAATTCAATGTTTTTATTGTTTAAATTTATTTTAGCTGGTTCTAAACTTTTATTAGTTACATCATCAGTGATACCAATAGTGAAATCATGTTTAGCTTCTTTATTATTTAAATAATCATATACAGCTTTTATATCATTTGGGGTAGTATTTTTACTAGATAGTCCGAATCTACCACCAATAACTTTAACATTACGATTACTATTATTAATTACTCCTACTACATCTAAGTATAATGGTTCACCTAGAGAACCTGGTTCTTTAGTTCTATCAAGTACAGCTATGTTTTCTACTGTTACCGGTAAAACATCTAATAAATATTTAGATGAGAATGGTCTATATAAATGAACTTCTATTAATCCTACTTCTTCACCATTTTCATTTAGTGTATCAACTGTTTCTTTAATAGTTTCACAAACTGATCCCATGGCTACAATTACACGAGTAGCAGTTTTTGAGCCATAGTAATTAAATGGTTTATAGTCTTCACCAGTTATTTCATTAATTTCTTTCATATAACCATTAACGATATCTGGTAAAGCTTCATAGTATCTATTTCTAACTTCTGTCATTTGGAAGTAGATATCATCATTTTGAGTAGTACCACGAGTTACTGGATTATTAGGATTTAGAGCTTTTTTTCTAAATTCATCTAAAGCATCATAATCAATTAAATCTTTTAATTTATCAGTATCTATTACTCTAACTTTTTGAAGTTCATGACTAGTTCTAAAACCATCAAAGAAGTTAACGAATGGTACTTTACCTTTTATAGCTGATAGGTGTGCTACTCCAGTTAAATCCATTACCTGTTGAACTGATGATGAGGCAAGAAGCGCAAATCCAGTCATACGAGTTGCATAGATATCTTGATGATCTCCTAGTATTGATAAAGCATGTGTTGCGATACTTCTAGCTGCAACGTTTATAACACATGGTAGTTGTTCTCCAGCTATTTTATACATGTTAGGTATCATTAAAAGTAAACCTTGACTAGCTGTATAAGTAGTCGTTAAACACCCTGCTTGAAGTGAACCATGAATCATACCAGCGGCTCCAGCTTCTGATTGCATCTCAACTACTTTAACTGGGCTTCCAAAATAATTTAATTTATTATCTCCTGCCCATGTATCAGTTAGTTCTGCCATTGTAGATGACGGTGTTATTGGGTATATTCCTGCTACTTCAGTAAAATTATATGAAACATAACTACATGCTTCATTTCCATCCATAATTTTATATTTCATAATATCAACTCTTTTCTTAGTTCTTTATATTATACTTTAATTATATAACAATTCATGCAAAAAAAAAAGAAGATTTCTCTTCTTATTCGACAACCATCCAAGCTGTTGGAATTCTTCTTAGAACCCCTGACTTACCATTCATAGTAGCACGAGGATGATTAATTAAAGTTTGACCTTCCATAAGTGCTGAAGATGTACCACCATCTAGGTTAGCTGCATTAACTGCACCATAGTTCTGCATTAATTCAGTTAATCCAACCATATCAATACCTAAAGAACTAGTACTTCTACCATCAATTACAGCAAATAAAACAATTCCATCTGCTCTTTGACCAATAGCACTACGTGGTGCGATTCCCCATCCACCATCACCTTTTACAAATGATGCTTTACCATTAACAATTAAGAATGGCCCAAATTCAACACCATCACGCATTCCTTTAGCTATAGCCTGTTCTTTAGTCATTCTACCAAGTATTAATTTATTATCTTTAGTAAATCCAATAAATCCTCCACCTACTTGTGCATCTTGATAATCATATATTATTCTACCATCTTTAATAACAGTTCCATGAGGGATGGCACCATTACCACTCCATGTTGGATCGAAGAAACCTCCACCATTCATAATAACTAAAGCTTTATTATTCTTTGCCATAGTTTTTATAGTTTGGCCTTCAGTACCAAGTTTAGAACTTACTGCCAGTTTTACCTTTTCAGGTTTATATACTGCTACTAAATATCCTTTATAACCTGAACCTTTAACTTCAATTATCTTATAAATAGTATTTTCATCTATTCCTTCAAATAAGTCTTTTTCATATTTAGATTCATACTTACCATCATTTTCAAAATCTTCAATTTCTATTAAATCTGGGTTAGTATCTTCATCTACTTCAATAATATAGTTATTGGCCATTACTTCAGCTATATATTCATCTGAATAGAACCACTGTGCTAGATACTGATGACTCATAGTAGTCATAGCAGTAGTAATTAAGAAGTTCCTAAATTTACTATATGGACCATATAATAGAAACATTCCACAAGATAAGCCGATAATCCCTATTGAAAATAATAATAAGAAGACTCTTTTTACTTTAAGACTTAATTTCAGTTTTTTCTTAACACTTTTACTTTTCATCTTAACCACCTGTTTTAATTAGTTTTTTCCTTTAAATTCACCATCTGTGTCAATATCTATATAATCATATTTAGTATTATACTTTTTTATTTCACTTTTTTCTTCATCTATTTTATTATTACTATAATACAAGTTTATGTTTTCATTAAAAGATTCAATATCTTTAGTATAGTAATTAATTACAGTTTCATATTCAATTATAAACGCTTTACATTTGTTTGATACATCTTTATTTGAATAATATTTACCAACACAATTTTGTTTTAAATATTTTGATGATTCTTCAAACTCATCTACTGCACTAGTATATTGAGCTAATACTTTTAACCAGTTTTTATATTCAGATTCTACTGTTTCTGGATAAAGATTATCATTTACTTCATTATAGTATTTGCCTCTTGTCACATTAAAAGCATTAATTTTATTTTCTAATTTATTGTGTTCTTTTATTATTCTATTTTCTATTTCTTTTTTATTCTTTTTATTTGTACTTATTTCTTTATAAACAAAGACACCTATTCCTGATGTTATTAATAAAATTCCTAGTAATAATATAATAATAGCAATTTTTCTTTTTTTCATTTATGTATCTCCTATTCTTTTTACAGTATATCAAAAAACTGATTGTTTGTCTAATAAAAAAACAGAAAGTATTACTTTCTGTAGAAACATGATATTATTTTGGAAAATTCAAATAATATTGGTGTACTTTTATTTATAGCAGTAGCTTTTCCTATAGCTTTACCACCTATGGTTAAGGCTGCTATGATAGCAGTAATGAATAAGCTTACTACAAATATATTTAAATCTAGGCTAGATGCTAAGTTACTAGATAAAGCAACTCCTGCAGAACCACTTATGATACCACATATATCACCAATTACATCGTTACAGAAGCTTGATGCTTTTTCATTATTTTTTATTAGTTTAACAGCAAGTCGTGCTCCTCTTACTTGTTTAGTAGCCATTGAATTAAAAGTTTTAATATCCGCAACAGTAATAGCTATACCAACCATATCAAATATGATACCAATTCCTATAAATAATAGTATTACTAATGTTGCAACTATACTATTGGCATTAGGAATAGTTGTTTCGGAAATTAATGAAAATACTAGTGATATGAAGAATGCTAGTGATGTTACTGTTATTATCCATTTATAATCTACTAATCTTTTATTCTTTATTGGTTTTTTACTAACCTTTTTTGAATATTTTTCTTTAAATGTTTTAATTTTCATTTATACTAACCTCTACTTTTATATAAAAAAAATAAGAAATGGTCATTAATATAGTAAACTTTGTATCTTAGGTCAAGTTGGATTTCCCTACTTTCTACTTACCGTTACCAGTAAGCGGTTCCCCTTGAAAGAAAGCAACAGATTGTCACCAATTCTATGACTTGATTACCACTTAGTATACACTGCAATCCTATATTAATAGTACATTCTAGGAGTTTTCCTCAAGCACTTTTAGAGTTATTACTATGCTTTTTTGCAGTAGGTGTTTCAAGTAGCGATACTTCATCAAAAGATGTACACCTTTTAACAAGTTGTCTCTATCCCCACATACCACGCAAGCCAAGCTACACTATCCATAGATTTCTCCACATGATAGGTTTAATCCTAAGTCGTAGAATAAATTAATATCCCACAAGATTAGGTCTCCGCGAGAAAATGGAACGTTCTCTATATGCCATTATAGGCGCCCATAGTCTCTTTCCATCCAGCACCCACCCAATACTGGGCGTACTAAGCAAGCACCAGATGCTTCATAGATGTGCTCTTAAACGAATTTTTAGGCTCGTCTTCATAATAACCAAAGTGACTAGAATAATGCACCACTTCTTATTACATTATATTATATTATATAAAATTTATCAAATTATTATTTATGTGTACTCTTAAGTTGTTTTAATACTTGATTTTCTCAATAAAGGCAAAACTTCATATAATTGAATAATTTCTTGCACTTTTCTTACATAATGACCATCTTGGTATTTTTAATTATTTACATACATTCTTAACATGTAAATTTTCTCTTTCAATACGGGTTTTACTATAAAAAGAAAAAAGCAAGAAACTTGCTTTTATCCTAAATATTTTTCAATATACTCAGTTATTATTTTTCTTACTATTTCTATTTCTTCACTTAATTTATTATAGTTTTCTTCAACGAAATGTGTATTATTTTGTTTACTATTTAATTCATGTTCTAAAGCTAAGTTAGCTAGTTTAGTAAATCCTAAATATTTAGAATCACTTTTTAAAGCATGAACTTCGATAGCATAATTACGCATATCTTTAGCTTCTTCAAATTCATTAATTTTAATTAATCTTTCTTGTAATCCATTATAGAAGTCTTGAAGTGTACTGTTATACATTTCTAAATCACCTAATAGGTTTATACCAGTTTCTACATCTATTCCATTATTCTTTAAAAAATCTATATTACTTAGTTTTAATGCATCTTCTTTCAACATTTTTTGGATATCTTCGTGGTTTCCAATCTCATACATTTCTTGTGGAAGTTCTGCAAATATGGCTTTTTCTTCTTTGATTGTGGCATTTTCAAAGTTAGTATTGAATAGTTTGTTTACTACTTTTTTCAATTCTTCTTTTTCTATTGGTTTAGATAGATATTCATAGAAACCATCTTTTAAATATTTTTCTCTCATACCAGAAATGGCATTAGCAGTTAAAGCTATAGTCGGAATGTTAAAACCTTCTATTTTCTTTAATTCCTGTAATGTTTCTACTCCACTCATTTTAGGCATCATGTCATCCATAAAAATTAAATCATACTTGTTTCCAGCTTTAATTCTTTCTATACATTCAAATCCACTTTCTACTGTTTCAATATTAGTATTATAAATTGATGATATTACTTTAGTACCAACTTTTAAATTTAGGTTATTATCGTCTACTATTAATAGTTTTTTATCAGTTAAATCAGCTTGCGTTACTGGTTTATTGTATGTAATTGTTACATTTGATTCAGTTTCTTTTATTTTTTGATCAAGGGCGATTGTGAACTTAGAACCACTTCCATATACGCTTTGAACTACAATACTTCCACCCATCATTTGAATGATTTGTTTAGTAATAGCTAATCCTAATCCTGTTCCTTCTATTGTTGTATTTTTATCTTCTTCTAATCTTTGAAACTTAGTAAATAATTTTTCAATATTTTCCTTTTTAATCCCACGACCTGTATCTTCTACTGAAATAATTAATCTACAAACATCACCCGTTATAACTGAATTAACTGTGTACTCAACATATCCTTTTTCAGTATATTTGGCAGCATTAGTTAAGATATTAGTTACAGCTTTTCTCAAGTTAGCAGCATCACCATATAAAGTTTCAGGTAAATCTTTAGAAATATTTATTTTTAATTCTAATCCTTTTGCTTCCATTCTTGGTGTTACTAATTTGGCCATTGTTTCAAATAATTCCCTAGCATTGTAGTTTGAATTAGTTATTTCAAGTTTCCCAGCTTCTATTTTAGAAATATCAAGTACTCCATTTACTATTTCTAATAGTGCTTCACTAGCAGCCACGATATCTTTGGCATTTTCTTTAGCTTCCTCTAAAGATTGTGCTATTTCGATACATTGGCTAAAACCACTAATAGCATTAAGTGGAGTCCTTATCTCATGTGACATACTTGATAAGAAATCTGTTTTAGCATGATTAGCATGTTCTGCTTTAGCTTTAGCTACATTTAACTCTTCAATCATTTTAACATCTGGATTTTCTATTGTATGATACATTAATAATACTACATATCCCATAATAAATGGTTCAAATATTACCGATGGATAATAAGTTCTTAATGTTAAACCTAGGATTGCTAATACAACTAGTGCATATAGAGGATAATATTTTTTATTATAAACATTACTTCTATTTTTAACTATTGAATATCCAATACATAAAACAATACCTAATGCATACATCGCAATACTCATGTAGGCAATAGTTGGGGAAATACCAGATGAATCAATTGTTGTTTCAGTTATAATTGGGGTATTTGGTACTAAAATAATTAGCATTCCTAACATAATAGTTATTATTACTAATCTTTTTTTGAGTTTAGTATTTAGTCCTTTAAACTCTGATACATTATATATATATATAAACATTAAACATGCCCATGATAGCATCATCGTCATATCTATTTTTTGAAGTAATGATGCGATCATTGGATCTCCTATTTTTCTAATATATATAATTCCTAATACATTGAATAAACACTCACAGAAATTAACTATTATTAAAATTGCATATAATTTTGTTTCTTTATTTATTTGCGGCTTTTTTGCAAAAAACAGACATATTACTAATATGTCTATTAATAATGTTGCTAAAGGTAATAATATTGATGCCACTTTTACCACACTCCTATTTTGTTATTATGTTTTAAATTATCTTGTTTTTTCTTCTTGATCAAATTGTTCTGCTAAATCATTTACTGAATTATACATAGTTTCCTCAATGGCTTGTTGATATTCATCTGGTAGTGATTCATCTTTAGAAAACATAAAGATATTATTTTTATGAAGTTTTACTTTTTTCATGTAAGCAAATGCTGTTTCAGGTACATCTACTCTTATACCAGTATATTTATCTTTGTCTTTGTATGTACGTTTTCTAACTATTTCTTTATTATAATATGGTTCTTTAGTTTCTGGATTTACCCATTCGTTTAAACGTTCGCTTTGGAAACTTTTTAATTCTTCTTCGTAGGTACCTAATTCACTTCTTTTAGTATTGTAGTAAATTTCAGTAGCTGATTTGCTTTTTGGTAAGGTTTCCATAATTGTCCATCTTAGTGTTGCCATTTCATCTCTTAAATTTTCTTTTATTTCATCATCAGTTAAGCCTTTTTTTTGTCTTTCTTCAACACTAAACTCATGACCAATATTAACTATATAATCTTTATCATAACGTTCAATAGCTACAGGTACTATATCACAATTTGCTTCTTTAGCCATTTCAATAATTCCAGGGAACAGTGGTAACATTAATAGGTTTGATGTTACATTCCAAACTCCTTCTGGATAAATTAAAAGGTTTTCTCCTTTATTTAATGTTTCTATCGCTGTTTCTTTAGCTATCTTTCTATCTGTTTTATTTTCAGTATCACAGAGAATAACACCATTTAAACCTAGTACTAAACCATCAAAATTACGATACATTGTTTCAGGATCACCAGCAAAAGGATATTGATGATCCTTTATTGCTTCTGATACTATTTGGTAATCATATTTATCTATGTGAGTAATTGCGAAGATTACTGGTTTTTCTTTTTTTCCTGTAATCTTTCTGTAAAATCTACTTAGTTTTTTCTTGCTTTTTCTATCATCATTAAGAATAGTAAGTCCTTGTTTATCAATAAATCTACGATTTAGATTAACTAGTTTTAATAAAATCGGGTGGAATAAATCGCGCCACATAAGACCTTTGACTATTTTACCACGATTATAATCATATTCTCTTTTTAATCGATAGTAGTCGGGTAAATATTCTTTCTTTAATAACAATTCTTCTATTTTATTAAAAGGTTTGAATTCAAGTTCATCTAATGTTTCATTTTTTACTGCTTCTATAAATTCTTTTTTAGTCATGTCTTATCTCCTAGTCTTTGTTCAAGATACTACATATATCTTTAAGCACCATTTTTCCTTCTCTAGTTGGGTACATTCCAAATACATGTCCTTGATTTTTATATTCGATATAGTTATGTTTTATATTTAAATTATCTAACATATCACTAAATTCACTACATTCAGATGTTAAGATTTCTTTTCCACCAACTATAATAGTCATATCAGAAAGATTATTGAAGTTACCATATATCGGACTTACTAGTGGATTCTTTGGATCAAGATTATCAGCCCAAAGTGTTCCTTCATATCTAGTACCATCTACACCACACATATTATCAATTTTGGCATCCTCGTATATTTTGGGATTAGTCATTGAAATATCTAACCATGGTGACATCATAATAATATTTTTAGGTAGTCTCTTTTGTATATCTCTTAAATACATTGCAAAAGATAGTATGAACCCACCACCAGCTGAATCTCCTAAAAAGTTTATTTCAAGGTTTCTTTCTAAAAGTTTTGTATAAAGTTTTTCAATTAATGAATACATAATTTTATAGTTTCCTCGAGGTGCTAATGGATATCTAGGGAAAATTAATATTGAGTTAGTTTTTTTAGCAACTTTCATTGCAAAATCAATTTGAAAATAGTTAGCCTCCTCAACATATGAACCACCATGTATATAAAGTAATATTTTTTTACTTTTAGGTTTATCATTATATAAATATACTTTCATACCTTCAAATTCTATTTTCTTTAATCCCATTTCTTCTGGAAGATTATATTTTTCGTATTTTTTTTCTAATTCTTTTATATATTCTTTTGCAGCATTTACTGTTTCTGATTTTTTCTTATATCCTGTTAGTTTAAAAGATGAATTTACTATTCTACTCCATAATGAAATTCTATTATAATACTTCTTCATACTTCCCCCTACTTCCTGTACAACTTTTAGTCTCCTACATTACAAATTATAACAATATTTGACATTAATGTAAATAAAAAGCAGTAAAATGATTGACACTTACTGCTTTGTCTTATTAATCACTATTATTAAATTATTTCTAGATATCTATCATCTAAGTATGAGAATAGTTTTTCATGTTCTTCTGTATATGGAACATATTCTTTATCTCCAGCTTTAAATATACTTTCTAGGTATTGATAGTATACATATTTAATATCTGTTAATTCTTCTACTTGGAGTTTAGTTTTATCTACATCAATATTTTTATGAACAAGATACACATCATCAAAAACTTTTAAATCTTGATCTCCATTTGGTTGAATTCTTTTGATAGTAAATAAGTATTCTAATTCTTCATCTTTAACATCTAAATTAACTTCTTCTTTTAATTCTCTAATAGCTGCGGTTCTACTAGTTTCACCACTGTCAACATGACCGGCTACTGAGATTGCCCAAAGATTAGGGAATGTTTTTTTGTTAGGATTTCTTTTTTGAACAAGTAATTCTTTATTATCATTTTCAATCCAGATATGACATGAGCGATGCCATAACCCTCTTTTATATATTTCATCTTTGGTTTCTACCTCACCTGTAGGATTACCAAATTCATCTAATACATCGATTAGTTCCATTTATTATCACCTATTATTAACATATCATAGGTTACTTATATTTTGACATTATTTTAGTCTAGTTTTACATAATTAGGCATTAAAAAAAGTAGTTATAAACTACTTTAAGTCTTTTTCAGTTTCTTTAACAATATAAACTGGTCTATGTTTGGTTTCTAAATAAGTTTTGGCTAAGTATTCACCAATTATACCAGTACAGAATAGTTGAATTCCTCCAACGAAGAACATTATACAAACCATACTTGGCCATCCACCTACTGGATCACCCCAAATAAGAGTTTTAGCAATTATGAATACTATCATGGCAAATGCTATGAAACAGAATATAATACCAACTAGTGCTGCGATTACTAGTGGTGTGGTTGAGAAAGCAACAATTCCTTCAATGGCATAAGCAAATAGTTTCCAGAAGTTCCATTTTGTATCTCCTGCTACTCTTTCTTCTAATTCAAATTCAATCCATTTAGTATTGAAACCAACAAAGCTAAATAATCCTTTTGAATAACGATTGTATTCTTTCATTGAAATAATAGCATCTACCATTTGTCTAGTCATTAGACGGAAGTCTCTGGCACCTGGTACCATTTCTGTTTTCGAAATTTTACCAATTATTGAATAGAACCATTTAGTAAATGTTTTTCTCAAAAAAGAATATCCTCTACGGTTAGTGCTTCTAGTAGCACAGCAGTCATATTCACCACTTTCTAATGTTTCAAACATTTCATCTAGTAGTGCTGG
>JAZOBJ010000012.1:0-58812 GCA_045595895.1 Candidatus Scybalousia sp.
AATGGTCTATCACATCCCTCATCAAAACAATCCAATTTTTCACTACGATTTTGTAGTTTAACAATTAACTCTAATACATTAGCTATGCAGCAATTTTCACTAGTAGTAGAAATATTGTTATCATTATTAGAACACATATAAATACCTCCTTTCATAGCATTTGATAATTACATACGATAGGTTCCGGCAATAATTCAAGTGATTTTAGTATAAATAATATGTACTCCTATAATTATCTAATATAAGATATTCAAAATTAATAATTTTGGTGTATTATTATTACCCAATTTTAAAAGTACTTTCTTTTTATTAAAAAATATTATATAATGGTAATGGTGATAAAAATGGATTATTTACAGTATGGAATTATCATAGTAGTCTTCATGATAATCTTACTAGCAATTTTAAAATCGATGAAGAAAGATGCCCATCTAGAACTTAATAAATTAGTTGAATATTTAGGTGGTAAAGATAATATTATTTCAACAGAAACTAGTTTATCTAGATTTAAGGTAACCCTAAAAGATGTTAGTGTCGTAAATAAAGATGCTATCCAAAAACTAGGTGCTAAAGGAATAGTAGAAATCGATAACCAGTTAAAAATCATTTTGGGATCAGATAGTAAACAATTAAAAAAATACATCGATGGTTTAAAATAAGACAAAAAACTATTAGTTTTATCAAAATTCGACATTTTTCGACAAATTAAATACATATAATGGTAATAGAAAGAGGGCCATTATATGTATTTTTTTCGTTTAATAGTTTTATTAACCATAATAGTTATAGCAAGTTTTTCAATTTATGATTATCTAACAACTAAAAACACAATTACTAAAAAAAACACTATCTTAATTTATTTAGCACTAACACAAGCATTAATCACACTATTTAGCAACAATATGATTTTCTATGTATTTCTAGATTTTTCATGTTTCCTAGGCTATATGTTAAAAAGAAAAAGGGAAGCACTGGTTTTATCAATTATAAACGTAATCTTTTTAAGTATGACTATAGAAACACCAGTATTTTATTATTTAATATACTTCTTGTATTTTATTGTAGATTACGTACTAACAAAAAACAATAAACAATCATCAACTTATCTAATCTCCATAAAAGCTTTCTTAACTAGCTTTATCTACTTCAAGTATTTTGAACAAAACAATCTACAGTTAGGATATATCATTTTTATACTTTTATATTTCTATTTACTATTAGAAATGGCTTACCATTTCTTTAAAACATATGAAGAAAAGAAAAACAATAACAACCTAATCTTCCAAGTTGCACATGAAGTAAAAAATCCACTTAGTGTATGTAAGGGATATTTAGATATGTTGGATACTAAAAACAAGGAAAAAGTAAATAAATATATTCCTATTATTAAAAGTGAAATGAGTAGGGCACTTACAATCATGGATGATTTTTTAAATTTAAAAAGGATAACCATAAATAAAGATATAATGGACTTAATGTTATTATTAGATGACGTAGTAGCAACAACAGAAACAATTTTAAAAAGTAAAAACATAACTATAAACCTACCGCTAATAGAAGATGAGATATTATTAGAAGCAGATTATGATAGACTAAAACAAGTATTTATAAATCTAATTAAAAATTCATACGAGGCAAACAGTAAAAATATAGATTTAAATGTTACTACTAAAAAAGATAAAGTAATAATTGAAGTAGTTGATGATGGTGATGGAATAGAACAAAAAAACTTAAGAAAAATTGGAACAATCTTTTATACAACTAAAGTAAAGGGTAGTGGTATAGGTGTAAGTATGTCAAAAGAAATTATTAAATTGCACGATGGCGATATAAAATATGAATCTAAAGTAAAAGAGGGAACTAAAGTCACTGTTGTATTACCATATTACGTAAAATTTTAAATAAAAAAATACATGATATCATGTATTTTTTATATTGGACGATAATCATCTTTATTTTTAAATGGATTTTTAGGATCAATTTTATCCACAAATAGAATTCCATTTAAATGATCAATTTCATGCTGGAAGGCTATAGCTAATTCCTCACGAGCACGAACTTTAATTTTATTTCCATCCATATCATATCCTTCAACAGTAACCCTTGCAAATCTAGGAACAATGCCTTGAGTTTCACGATTAACACTTAAACATCCTTCTCCATCTTCTACATAAATCATCTCTGTAGAATTAGAAATAATTTTAGGATTAATCATAATATAAGAATCAAAACCATCATCAACCTCTTGAACAATCACTAAATATCGTTTAGCTACACCAATTTGAATTGCTGCCATCCCCATACCAGGTCTTAAATTATATTTCTCAGCATTTTCTTCAATTTGACTATTTACTAGATACTCTTCCATAAGTTCAATATTTTGTATATCTTCATCTGATAATGGAAAAGTAACCTCTTGACTAATTAAACGCAAACGTTTATCTTTTTCATCTAAAATATCTTTCATTTTTAACATAGTATCACCACTTCTTCTGTACTGTATTTTATCATCTTTTCTAAGTTTTGTGAAGAAAAAGTTATCCAAAAGAAAAGAACAGATAAACTGTCCTTAATACTAACGATTAAATCTAGAACCAATAACGATTACTAATAAAATAAATAATACTAACACGATAGCATAACTAGAATTGTTTCCACATCCATAACCTGAATAGTATGGAGCATAAGCTGGTTGAGCATAACCGCCACATCCGCAATTTGAACCAAAAGAACCTCCGTAATTATACATAACTTTCCCTCCTTTTTGTTTTCTAATATAAGTTATTCCAAAACCTAAAAAAGTGTTATTACAAATATCATATGTCAATTAATTTTATTATTATTTAAAAATAGAAAGTTTTATGTTATGATAGATTTATATAGACAGTAAAGGAGGAAATTATGAAAAAAATATTAAAAAACATCGATAAACCTTTACTAATAGTATCAACTATATTATTTGTAATTGGACTAATAATGATATTTTCATCATCAAATGTTACGGCATTTATGAAATATTCAGCCAGTCCATATAATTATTTCTTTAAACAAGCTATTTTTCTGATTTTAAGTATAGCAGTAAGTTTATTTATCTTACGGTTTTCCAGTAAAAGTTATCACATTATATTTAATATTTTAGTTTATGTAGTAGCAGGTCTATTAGCATTTGTATTACTTTATGGTTCTGTTAAAAATCAATCAATACGTTGGATAGATTTAGGTTTTTTCTCAATTCAACCAAGTGAGTTTGCTAAAATAATATTAATGGTTTGGGTAGCATGTTTCTATGATAAACATAAAGATGATCTTGATAAATATATGAAAGTTTTTTATCCACTAGTAGTATCAGCAGTAATAGCGTTTTTAATTATGATAGCACCAGACCTTGATACAACGATAATCTTCGTTTTATTAATAGCCAGTATTTTCTTTATGGCACCAATATCAAAAGAAATAAGAAATAAAGTTTTAATGTTATTAGGTGGACTATTAGCTGTAGTATTATTAGTTGCAGTAACAAGTGGAAATAATTTGCTTACACCAGGTCAAAGAAATAGACTTACCAATTTTACTAATCCATGTAGTGAAGAAAAATTCTATAGCAGTGGTAACCAAGTATGTAATGGTTATATTGCTATAAATAATGGTGGTTTAACAGGTGTTGGATTAGGAGATAGTACTCAAAAATATTTATATTTACCAGAAGCACATACTGATTTTATCTTTGCCATTATTATGGAAGAACTAGGTTTTATTGGGGCAATAGTAATATTTATTTTATATTTCTTACTAATAGGTAGAATTATTAAAATAGCTAAGGATAGTCACACAACTAGAGGCTTTCTAATATGTATGGGAGTAGCCATGTATATAATACTACATATTGTCGTTAACCTAGGTGGTATGTTTGGTCTTATGCCAACAACTGGTGTACCATTACCATTCATGAGTTATGGTGGAAGTTTTCTAATGTGTTTAGTATTTGCATTGACATTTGTTCAAAGAATCAATGTCGAAAACTGTCTATATAAGAAAAAAAACAAAAAAAATTAAAAAAACTGAAGTAATTTCGGAAAAACTTAAAATAATCTCTATAGGAGGTTATTTTTTTATGGAAAATTTATATGAATTAAAAGAGTTTTTGCTCGAAAAGAAATACTACATGATTGGAGGAATAATATTTTTGATACTACTAAGTATTAGTATATGTTTTAGTTATAATAAATTAACTAAAGAAACTAAAGAAGAAGTCATCGTGTTTAAAGAAGAAAAGAAAGAAGAAATAATAAAAGAAGAAGACTGCTACGCAAATGTTGACATAAAAGGGGAAGTGCTAAACCCAGGTCTATATAAAGTTATATGTGATAGTAGAGTTCAGGATGTAATAAATGCATCAGGTGGCCTTACTAAAGATGGCGATACTTCGTTATTAAACTTAGGTAAAAAAGTTACAGATGAAATGGTAATTATAGTTTATTCAAAGAAAGAAATTGAAAATATTAATCAAAACGAAGTTCCAAAAGAGGAAATAAGCATAAACAACACAACTATCAAAAATGATGCGTATATTCAAAATGAGGATTTATTAACTGAAGAAAATGAAGTAATTACAGATACCCCAGTTAATGGTTTGATATCATTAAATAGAGCGACTAAAGATGAACTAATGACTTTATCAGGAATAGGTGAAAGTAAAGCTAAGAGTATTATTAGTTATAGAACTGAAAATGGAAATTTTAAATCTATAGAGGAAATAAAAAATGTAAAAGGTATCGGAGACAGTATCTTTGAAAAAATTAAAGACAGTATTACACTATAATTATTTATACATAATTTTAATAATAACTACTTCACTATATAGTTTTATTTATTTAAACTTGTTTAAACCAGAAACGAAACTAGAACCAAATCAGACTAAAATAGTAGGAGTTATTATTAATATTAAAATATCCAGTAACTTACTAACACTAGAAGTAAAAGAAAAAGAAAAAGTAATAGGATATTATTATTTTAAAACAGAAGAAGAAATGAATATTTTTGAAAAAAATTATGAATTAGGAGATACTATTTTGCTAAAAGGAACATTAACCAAACCAACTAATAACACAGTACCTAATTTATTTAATTATAAAAAGTATTTAGAAAGAAAGAATATCTTCTATCAGATGAATATTGAAACCTATCAAAAACTAAAAGAAAATAGTAATCCCTTATATTTTATAAAAAATGCTATGATAAATCACATCAACACATATCAAACTAAGGATTACTTACACACATTTATATTAGGCAACAATGATTTATTAAATCAAGAAACTAATACTAACTACCAAGAAATAGGAATTAGCCACTTATTAGCTATTTCTGGAATGCATATTTCACTATTAAGTAGTATGATACTATTTCTATTAAAAAAACTAAAAATAGGGGAAAATAAAGGTTATATAATAACAATTCTATTTCTATTTTTATTTATGTTTTTATCAGGTAATTCACCATCAGTTAGTAGAAGTGTAATTCTTTTTAGTTTATTAACATTAAATAAAATACTAAAACTAAATATAAAAACACTAAATATTTTAATTATAGTATTTTGTATTTTAGTAATAGGTAATCCTAATATTTTATTTGATATTGGATTTCAATTTTCATTTATAGTTAGTTTCTACTTAATATTAATTCAAGATAAAATGAAAAATGATAACTACATAAAAAGTTTATTAAAAGTATCAGTAATAAGTTTCCTAGTAAGCTTACCAATATCTATTTACTATTTCTATCAAGTTAATATATTAAGTATCATCTTTAATTTAATATTCGTACCCCTAGTATCAATAATAATATTCCCATTTTCACTTATAACATTTTTAATACCAATGTTAGATCCTATATTAAAAGTACTAATTAACATCATAGAGGATCTAACTGATATCTGTAACCAAATACCTACAGGAAAACTAATATTTGGAAGACCTAGTATTATTTGGATACTTATTTACTATGTATTAATAACATTATTTTTATATAAAGGTAAAAAAATGTGTTTATTTCTAACAGTTATATTATTAATAACACAATATTTAAATTTAGTAATATTTTCCAAAAGCTTTTTAATAGTAATAGACATAGGTCAAGGTGATAGCTCACTAATTTACCATAATAATAAAACAACATTAATAGATACGGGAGGAAAGATAGCACTTAATCAGGAAAAATGGAAACAAAGACAAACTAAATCCTTAGCCGATAAAACACAAATTCCATTATTAAAATCTATAGGAATAAAGAAAATAAACAATCTAGTTTTAACACATGGAGACTTTGATCATATGGGAGAGGCCATTAATTTAGTTAATAATTTTAAGGTAGAAAAAGTAATATTTAATTGTGGTGAGTTTAATGAATTAGAACAAGAATTAATAAAAGAATTAGATAAAAGGAAAATACCATATTATTCATGTATTAAAGAATTAAATATTGATGATAACAAATTATATTTTTTAAACAATAAAGATTACGGTAATGAAAATGATAATTCATCTGTAATTTATACAGAACTTAATAATCATAAATTTCTGTTTATGGGAGATGCAGGAATAGAAGTAGAAGAAGATTTAATTGAAAAATACAATTTAAAAAATATAGATGTTTTAAAAGTAGGTCATCATGGTAGTAAGACCAGTTCTAGTAAGAATTTTATTTATGAAATTGAACCAAAATATTCAATAATTAGTGTTGGAAAGAATAATCGCTATGGTCATCCAAATGACAATGTGTTAGAAAATTTAGAAGGAACGATTATTTATAGAACAGATATAGATGGAAGTGTTATGTTCGAAATAAAGAAAAATAAATTAGAGGTTGAAACTTGTACACCATAGAAAGGAGTAATATGAATTATTATAATGAGATAAAAAATAAATTAATAGATAATGAGATAAACAGAAAAGTAAAAAATTATTCAATTAATAAAAGTGATTTGAATACTTACTATAATGTTGGAAAAATGTTGAGTGAAGCTGGAAAACAATATGGCGAATCAATTATAAAGAAATATTCAATTAAATTAGTAAGTGAAGTAGATAAAAAATATAATGAAACAAATTTGAAAAGAATGAGACAATTTTATTGGAAAGTTGAAAAAGGTGCCACACTGTGGCACCAATTGTCTTGGAGTCATTATAGATTACTTATAACACTAGAAACTATTGAAGAAATTAATTATTATAGCAAAGTAGCAGTAGAGAGTTTATATTCTGTTAGAAAATTAGAAGATAAAATAAAAAGTAATGAATATAAGAGACTTCCAGAAGAATTTAAGCTAAAGTTAATAACCAATGATAAAATAAATATAAAAGATTTAGTACCTAATCCAATAATAATTAAAAATAGTAATAATTATCAAATTATATCTGAAAAAGTACTTCAAAAATTAATTTTGGAAGATATCGAATCATTTATGAATGAACTTGGTAATTCATTTTGTTTTATAGGAAGTGAATATAAAATCAAAATAGATAATAATTTTAATTATATAGATTTATTGCTTTTTAATATTGAATATAATTGTTATGTTGTGGTTGAATTGAAAGTAACGGAACTCAAGAAGGAACACATTGGGCAAATACAATTCTATATGAATTATATTGATGCGAATTTAAGAAAAATTAATCAAGGTAAAACTATAGGAATCGTAATTTGCAAACAGGATAATAAGTATGTAATAAAATATTGTTCAGATGACAGAATTGCTGTTAGAGAATATGAATTAGTGTGATATAATATTTATGGAAGTGATAATATGTCTTATGAAAAATTATTAGAAATTTTATTATCTAGTGATGTATATAATAAATTAAAGCAAAATGAGGAACATTTATTTGAATTAATTCCTGAATTAAAAATATGTAAAGGTTTTAATCAAAACAGTAGATGGCATATTTATGATGTTTATGAACATATTTTACATGTTGTATCTGAAGTAGATGATAATATTTACTTAAGATTATCAGCATTATTTCATGATATTGGAAAACCATTAACATATACAGAAGATGAGAGTGGTGTAGGACATTTTTATAATCATTGGAATAAGTCAGTTGAAATATTTAATAAATATCAGGGTAAATTTAACTTATCAACTGAAGAAATATCTTTAATTACTAATTTAATTTTTTATCACGATATAAATATTGATAAAGTTAGTACCGATATGCTTGAGGATATGATAAATAAAATTGGAATATCGAACATAGATTTATTATTCTCATTAAAAAGAGCAGATTTGTTAGCGCAAGCACCTGAGTATCATGATTTGCTATCAAATATTAATAATCAAGAAGAGAATATAACTAAAGTTGAAAAACTAAAATAATACTAATGAATAGAGGTAGTTGTAATTTTGCAAAAAATAATTAATATAAAAAAATATAACTATGATTGTTGTGAAAACCATTTTTATTTAATAAATGATAATGCAGTAGTATGCTTTTTTCAGGGACTGAATCGTGATTTGATATTTTCAATATTATCATTCAAAAATATAAATAAAGTATCTTTTATAGTGAAAAAGGAAGAATTTAAGGAATTATATGATTTAATTGATGGTATGATAAATGAAATACATTCTAGAAAAGATATTATAGGATACGAAGAATTATTTGAAAAAGGATTCTTTAGTTGGCAAAGTGATGCACCGGCCAACGAAGAATCATGGAATACCAACGATATATTTGTCTATAATTATTTTAATATCCTACCCATTGAATCAGCATATAAATTAGAATTTATCAATAGTACCAACAAAAATAGATTCACTGTAGAAATAAATACTGATAGAAGCAGATATGATAGAATACGCTTTGATGTGTGGGATTTATATAAAGAATTAGAAAATGTATGTGATATAGGGGATGAAACGATTCTAAATTCAAATATTAAACAACTCGCATTAAAATACAAAAATATTATACAGTAATTTTTTATTTATAAATTTTTATATGATATAATATAATAGGTGATGTAAATGAAAAATAAAAAAATAATTTGGATAGTATTATTGGTTGTTGGTATACTAGCTTTTGCTGTACCATTAATAACGGGAATTTATGATTCAATAAATGGATTTAGTGGATTGTGTTTTATAGCATGTGAAAAATACTACGGGTTTGAAGCATTAAGAGATAGTATCTTTTTATATTCATACATCCTTTGGCCTACGTATATCATAGGTACTTTTTTTATAGTTTTATCTATAATAAAATTAAAATCTAAAAAAACAAAATAGGATTATTATTAATAGTTCTTTTCCATTTGGAAAGTTGCACATAAATTCAAAATTTTATCATATAATTTAATAATAGCAATAAATAAAAAACAATAAAAAATGTAACTTTTTCTTTAAAACTGCCATAATATATATTAGGACGCTATAATAAGCGTTTTAATATAGATTAGGGGGAGAAAATCCCCCTTTTTGCTACTTGCATTAATTAGTGATGTATGGTAATATGATTAAGTAATGAAAAATAAATAGAAATCACCGAGGTGTAGTATAAATGAAAAAATATTATGAGGATAGGGAATATCTGAATAAGGTTTATGATATATTGGATAATAAAGAGTTTCAAAAAATGGAAGATATTATTCATCATGAAGGTAATCGCTTAGATCATTCAATTCGAGTATCTTATTATTCATATAGGATAGCTAAATTATTAAAATTAGATAGTGAAAAAGTAGCACGTGCAGCTTTATTACATGATTTTTTTCTTGAAGAAAATCACGGTGCTAAAAATAAAGAACGAGTAGTAACAATGTTAAAACATCCACAGTATGCCTTAGAAAACTCTAAAAAGTATTTTGAAATATCACCATTAGAAGAAGATATAATTTTAACACATATGTTCCCAATTGGACCACGAGTACCAAAATACTTTGAAAGTTGGATGGTAGATATAGTAGATGATGTAGCATCTGTTTATGAAAAAACAACTGTTGTACGTAGACACCTATCAACAGCAACATGTTTCCTAGTAATGATTTTAGTAAACAATCTAAGATAATTAGATTGTTTTTTCTTTAGTTTTTGATATAATTAAAAATGAAGTTGTTCTCGTAGCTCAGTAGGATAGAGCAATCGCCTCCTAAGCGATAGGTCGGAAGTTCGATTCTTCTCGGGAACACCATTAAAAATAAAAGAACCTACAAAATATAGGTTCTTTTTTCTATTTAAATATTTCGTTATAAATATTATTTTTAATAATTGAATCACTAATGGAAAAACTGTTAGCCACTCTAGTATTAATTCTACTGATGTATTCATTATCAACTTCTGAACCATCTTTACTAATAAATTTCTTACCATGTGTAAAATATGTTCCTTTATCAGTTACCCAACTACGATCACTAAAAACAGCTATACCTTCGTAATCACTTAAAATATCTTTTCCAACTAATAATCTAGAATCATATTCAACCCCAAATAAATTTAAAAGAGTAGGTAAAATATCTATCTGACTAGCAGTCTTATCAACAACCACATTCTCAGTCATCCCACTATTCCAAATAACTAAATTACTTCTGTTAACTTCAACAACATCATCTCTTTCGAACTTAGATATTTCATTAACTTCATCCATAGTAAGAACATAAGGATAATGATCACCTGCAAAAGCTATAACTGTATCATCTAATATACCATCAGCTTCTAATTTATTAATTAGAGTTTCTAAAGCTCTATCAAACTCAATTTGAGCCGATAAATAAGCTTTGACTGGAGCAGAGTAAGGTAAATCATTAACTAGTTTTCTATTCTTATTAGCTATACTATTACCACCTCTAAAGTTATAAGGTGAATGACCACTAACAGAAACATAATAAGTCATAAATTTTTCTGAAGTATTATATTTAGGTAGAGTAACATTAATCATATCAACATCACTAGGTAACCATTTACAGTTCATTTCCTTTTGTAAGCCATTTCCACATCCCATATATGAATTAAATCCTAATGTCTTCATTGTTTTATTTCTTTGATAATAAGTATAAGTCCAATTATGATAAGCGTTAGTGGTATAACCTAATCTATTAAAACTATTACCAAAAGCGTAATAAATATTAGGAGATTTACTTTTCCATGAATTAAGAATTGATTGTGTAGGAATAAGACCAGTAGCTGCTTGAAATTCACCACCAGTAGTACTTAAAAACTCAGGTGAATAAAAATTATTAAACACAAAACCACTGTTAACTAACTTATATAAAGTAGGTGTAAGTTTAGGATCAACAGCTATACTATTAAAACTTTCAGCTAATATAAATATCAAATTTTTTCCTTCAAAGTAACCTGTATATTCGTTTTTATTAGTAGGTGAAGTAGTTTTTAAATATTCTAAAAGTTTTTTCTTACTATCACTACCAGTATTAGCTATTAAACTATCGAAATCAATTTCAACTTCGTTATAAGTAATAATTATTGGTTCTTCAATGTCAGGTTCTACTTTTTCCTCGTTATCCGATCCAACTAAAATTGTTTCTTCAAACCCAAACAACGTCCTCTTAATATCAAGTCTAGTAGCAGTAACTAAACCAAAATCTAAAATAGTCATTTTTTCTTCTTTAACATGATAATAAATATTATAAGTAGAGTATAATTTACCCTTATCAAACTGTAATGATAAAATACTAATTACATAGAATACTAAAATTAATCCTAAACATAATAAATTTTTTTTCCAATGAAATTCTTTAAATTCAATCTTCTTTCTACAAATAATTAAACCAACAAGAGGGATAAAGAATAGTACTAGCATCACAATATTCTTAAGTAATGTTTCAATAACTATATTAGCAAAATCTAAAGCCTGATTTGCAAGACCTATAGTTTGAAAAGAGAAAGGAACTGAGAATAAAATATAAAAAATATATTGAAAGATAAAATAAATACAAAAGATCGTAGTAAAACTAAAAGTTATTATTCTATTAATCTTACTCTTAAAGAAACTACTAAATAATGTTAAGACAAGAATAATAGGGATACTAAATAGTAATGTGTAAATAAAATTTATTCCCCCAATATTATTATAAACAGCTATCTTATATACAAATTCTAAGTACAAGACTAAAAAGGTATAAAAAATTATTTTATTAATTTTAATGTTTTTCATAACTACCAACTCCATATATTATTATTATATAATATTTTTAGAAAAATTAATCATAAATTTAAAGATATGATATAATAAACATGGAGTTGATAAATAATGAAGTCACTACAAAACTATTTGAAAGAGTATGGTAAATATACACTTTTGGAAAAAGAATTTAATGAAGTAGATAATATAATGCTTTCTATTATTTCTTACGTTGATTATAAAGGTATTGTTCCAGGTATTAAATTAGGAAAAATATCACTAAAAGAAGCAAGCAACAGATATTTTAAAATGAATACTAAAAAAGAAGTAGATAGAGATATAAGGTCAGTAAGAAATGCAAAATATTTATTAAAAGCTATGGCTGAAACACGAAGATTTAAGGATTTAATCCTATATAATTATAAATATAAAGTAACAGAAGATATGCAATTTGGTGCTTTATGTATCCAACTTCCTGATAAAAAAATCTATGTTTCATTTAAGGGAACAGATAGTTATGTAAGTGGTTGGGAAGAAGACTGTATGTTTACATATATGTTTCCAACTAAAGCTCAAGAAGAAGCAATAAAGTATTTGAATAAAGTTATTGGACTATTATCTCCCAAGATATATGTGGGTGGTCACTCTAAAGGTGGTAACTTAGCTATAGTAGCATCAATGTATGCCAGACCTATAATTCGACATAAAATAATTAATATATTTAATAATGATGGACCTGGTTTAAGAAAAAAAGAATTTGAATCTAGAGAATATAAAAAAATTGAATCTAAACTAATAACATATGTGCCTAAGTATTGTTTGGTGGGTATGTTGTTAAGACACTCTGATAAGTATATTGTAGTTGATAGTGAAAATAAAAAATTTCTACAACATGATGCCACATCTTGGATAGTAGAAGTTGATAAACTTAAAAGAACTGAGTTAAGTGAATTTAGTAAAAAAGTAGAAAAAGGTGCAATTGCCTGGTTAGAAAAATTAGAAGACCAAAAAAGAAAACATTTTGTAGAAAGTTTATTTAGCATTCTGAAAAAAGCTGAGATTACCGACTTAAATGAGATAATAGAATCTAAAGTAAGTAGTATTTTAAAAATAATAAAAGGAACAAATGATTTAGATAAAGAAACTAGAGATATGCTAATCACCGGTTTTAAAGATTTATATAATGAAATAAAGAAGGAGCAAGTATGAAAAAAACAGGATATATAGAAAAAACAGATGAGTATTTTATAAATGCTAAAAATGGTGATAAAGTACCAGTTAGAGACCTACAGTTAGAAATACTAAGCATCATGGATGAAATTGATAGAGTGTGTAGAAAAAATAATATTAAATATTTTTTAATAGCTGGTAGTAGTTTGGGTATATGTAACTATGGTGGCTTCATTCCATGGGATGATGATATGGATATTTCACTTAGTATTGATGATTGGCCTAGATTTATTGAAGCCATGAAGAAAGATCTAAATAAAGATTTTTATTTTGACTGTTACGAAATTGATAAAAAATACAATACAATTTCAGGTCCATGGATGAAAGTAAGAAAAAAAGGAACTTTTATTGAAGAAGTGAATTTCCTACTTAAAAACAGATGTAAAAGAGGAAATGGTATTTTTGTTGATGTAATTCCATATGGTGGTATTTCAGAAAATAAATTTATTGACGAACTAGAAAGAACTGTTGTAAAGATTAATATGTTATTTATTGTACTATTAGATAATTTACGTATTAACCCAATACCATTTAAGAGCTTTGTATATTGGTTTTCTAAAAAATGCTTAAAGTGGCATAGAAATAGTAAATTAGTTTCTCAACCAGTATCAGTACCATGGGAAAAATTTATGCACGAACCAATATTTCAAAAGAAAGATGTTTATCCAGTTAAAGAATATGATTTTGAAGGAAGAAAATTCTATTCTTACAACAACATTGAAAAAATAATGAAAGAGTGGTATGGAACTAATTGTTTAAAAAAATGGGATGGTAAAAAATGGGTAGAAACTTTACCAAAAGAAAAAAGAAATGCTAAACACACTAAAGATTTAAATCTAAATGGAGATAAACCAAAAAATAAAGACCAATGAATTGGTCTTTTTATTAACGTTGATTTCCACTTTGAATATTTAATGTTTTAAGATTATTTGAAATTAAATACTGTTGTAAATTATCAAGTGTAGTTAGTTTTTCGTTTAAATGTTCAGGACAAACAGCATAGGCAAAATCCCTTTGTTCTTTAGTTGAATAAGCTGCTAAAGAAGCATAATTATTAACTAACAATTTAGTTAAGTTCTTATTACGTAGCAATTCAGAGTAAACAAGAGAAGGTGATTCTAAACGCCCTAACTGATTATAAACATAATTGACTGCTTGAGTAGTAGTTTCTGGATAACCATTACTACCAACTTCACGAAGTTCTCTAGCATAACCAGCACGGGTTTCAATAGTATATGACAAATAAGCACCTCTTATTAATTCGACAAATAATGCATCAGTTCCAATATTTCTAACATTTTCTCTGGCACCATTAGTACTTGTTAAACCACTAAATCTATTATTATCAAAAATATCATTTAAACACAATCCTATGAATTCGTATTCTTTATCACTGTATTGTTGGTTATTATTAATACTATAATGTTTCATTATAGTATCGTAACTACTTTGTTTAATAATTTGAATTATTTCCATTTTTACACATCCTATCATAAAAAAATATAACATATATTTTATAAATAGTCAAAAAGTAAATGCTAAATTATTATAAGTCTGTTATACTAATAATAGAAGTAATAATATAGGAGGAAATATGGCAAATAATAATATTACTAAAAAGAAAAAAGGTGAAACTATTTATGAAGCTAAATTGGATGATAGGAGCATGCAAAGAGAAAATATTATGAAAATAGTTTTAGCAGTCCTTGTATTATGTGTTGCTTTATTTAGTGTTTTATTTTCATAGACTTACTTTGTAAGTCTTTTTCTTTATTCATTTTTAGTGTATAATAATGTTATATTTTAAGCGTTAAGCTTTAGGAAGTGACAATTATGAAAAGTGATAAATTATTTAATGCAACGAATTCATTAATAATTGGTATCTGTCTAATAGTGTTAGGTATTATCATGTGTGTTGGTAAGGATTTGTTATATATTAATTTTGTAAATATATTTTTAATAGCTGTACTATTTTTATCTATCAAGCAGTTTCTTAATTATTTTTTAGGTAAAAAGAAGGAGAAAAACATCAATTTTACTAAGAGCTTTTTAAATTTGTGTTTTTGTTTAATATGTTCACTTTTTAAAAATATTCCTTTATCTATTTTGCCAATTATTTTTGGAATATATTTATTAATAAATGCAACTATTAAATTTATTAATTATATAATTTTATTTAAAACTAAGGCTAATGGTAAACTAACTGAATTTGTGTTAGGATTTATTTACTTAATAATATCTATTCCTATTATTTTTTCACCAATAAAATACTTAAGTGTAGTTTTAGTAATTATTGGTGTTTATACAATTTTGTTAGGAACAAACTACATAATTGATTTTGTTACATTTATTATTCCAAAGAAAGTCAAAAACAAATTGAAAAGAAGTATTCGAATTAGCTTGCCTGTGTTTATAGAAGCTATAATACCATATACAATATTAAATGAAATTAATTACCAATTAGATAAAGAGAACTATGATAAACCATTCATATTTGAGGAAAAAAAGAAAGAAGTAGAACCAGATATGGAAGTATTTGTTCATACTTCTAATAGAGGTTTCAATAGAATGGGGCATGTCGATGTTTGTTATAATAATAAAGTTATATCATATGGAAACTATGATGATAGTACTATTAAATTCTTTAGTATGATAGGAGATGGAATTATATTTACTACAGACAGAAATAAATATATACCATTTTGTATAGAACATAGTAAAAAGACTATATTTGCCTTTGGTCTAAAATTAACTGATAACCAAAAAAGGAATATTGATAAAACTATAAATAAAATATTTGAGGATGTATATGAGTGGCATCCCCCATATGTAAATGCATTATCAAAAAGAAAAAATGCTAATAAAAATAAATATAGAGATTATGCAAGTAGATTATACCAAACTACCAACGCAAGTTTTTATAAATTTAAAACAGGAAGATTTAAAAAATATTTCACCTTAGGAAATAATTGTTGTAAGTTAGCAGATCATATTATTGGTAAAAGTGGAATTGACTTATTAAAGATGAATGGAATTATAACTCCAGGTGCTTATTATGAATATTTAAATAGAGAGTTCCAAAAGAAAAATAGTATGGTAATTAGCAGAAAAATTTATAATAGTAAGAATGTAGATAAAAAAACAGTAAAAGAAATATTTCAAGGTTTTTCAAGATAAAAAAACGTACTTGGTTAAGTACGTTTTTATTCTAATGGTGCCGAATGACATAGTCGAAATGTCCTCTGACCCTTACCAAGGGCCTGTTTTACCGCTAAACTAAATCGGCAGCTACTCTTATAGTTTAATATAAAAAAAACTAAGATGCAATATTATAATAAAAATAATGTATATTTTCCTTTAATGGTGACATTCTAATAAGGGAGGATAATATGAAAAATGAAAATGAAGTAAACGTATTAGATGAACTGAATAAAGGGGCTTGTATGGGAATGGATGCAATTCACTTTATCTTAGATAAAGTAGAAGATGACCATTTTAAACAAATATTAGAAACGCAATATGCCCAATATCAATCTATTGCGACTAAAATAAGTGAATTATATCCAGAATATAGTAATAAAGAACCACATGATACTAGTGCTATGAACAAAGCAATGACTTGGTACAATATTGAAATGAAAACATTAACAGATAAAAGTAATTCTAAAATAGCAGAATTATTACTTCAAGGGACAAATATGGGAATCATTGAAGGGAGAAAATTATTAAATCATAAAAGTACTGATGACCAAGTTAATTCACTAGTACAAGCATATGTAGATATGCAAGAGGAAGCAGTAGAAAAAATAAAACAATTTTTATAAAAAACTACAAATTTGTAGTTTTTTTTATTTATATATTTAATTTTAATAAAAAATATGCTAAAATTATGACAGAATAGAGGGGATTATATGAACGAACAAAAAGTAGGTTTAACTACTATAAATTGGATATTATCAATACTTGGAATTATTGTCTTAATGTGTTTTATTGTATTACCTCCAGTATTTAGAACTTTTTTGCAAGAAAAACCAGAAATGCCAGAGGAACCAGTAACCCAAATAATATTAACAACAGTTTGTCGTAAAGAACAAATTAATTACGAAAACTATGTAGATAATGAGATATATACATTTAAACACCAAGACAATAAAGTTATCGAGTATACTAAAGAAATTAAAAGAATTTATCGTGATCCACTAGTATATCAACAAGAAAAACAATCTTATGGAGAATTAGTTACAGCATTTAGTATTGTAAATGGTTATGATTATGCTGTATCACCTGATGATAATGAATCTATAGTTAATATTATGGAAACATATAATCTTAAAACTTTTCAACCAACTATGATCGTAATACCTGGTAATACTGAACCAACACCAGTAAATTCGGAAATAGAATTAAATGATAATATTACTAACACAACCCCCACATTAACAATTAATGGTTATGTTTGTTCAAGTAATGAATAAAAAATAGTATTAATGTAATAATAAAAATAATAAAATTTATTACTAAATACATAAAAACATCAAATGATAAAACATTACTAAGAATAATAACTAAAATCCCAATAAGAACCAAACTAATTGGTTCTTTTTTCTTGTGAATAATAGAACTAATTAATTCTTTTATAAAATAAATACTCATAATAATGATAAATAAACTATTCAAAATATTATTAAATGATAATAAAACCTCAACTCTTTCTAAAATATTTAAAAACGAAATTTTTTTGTAAACAATCATATCTGGGAATTCATAAATATTAGCTAAATGAATTCCTAAAACAGAAATAATAATAATTAGTTGCAAGAAAAGAAAAATAATAGATAGTACTATAAAGATTATTGGTAATTTTTTACCCTTTAAAGAAATCTCTATTTTATTTCTAGGTATTATAAGTAACAAAAATAATGGAATAACACTAGATAAGAAATAAATGAATGAACTACCAACATGATTAGTAAAATTATTAATAAAAAGAGGTCTTAAGTTTGATAAATCGATATATTTTATAAGCCCAATTATACTTATAAAAATAATTAAAGAATAAATATAAAAGAAAATTTCACTAATCTTACTAATAGTCCCTAATCCTTTTCTAACTACATACAAAATAGTACCCATAATAGTAACAGTAATAGTAAATATCCCAACTTCTTTTAAAATATAATAATTAATAAAGAATATTAAAACTGATAATGAATAAATAATTGTTATTCCGATTACTATAAATAAAATTAAGAAAAGTATTAGTTTTAACCACTTAGGAAAACTATCATTTATTACCTCAATTATATTCTTATCATTTGAACGATGAATGTAAAAAACAATAAAACTAAAGCTAACTATAAAACAGCCACCAAAAATTATATCAATTAAACTATCGTTAAAACTAATATTAGTAATAGTATAAAACCCAACATTCATAACAAATGAATTTAATAGAAAAAAACATAAAGTAGCATACTGCAGTGAAGTAATCTTATCTTGTTTCATTAAATTCATCCCCTTGCAAATAGTTCTCCCTTTTATTAGTATCAATTGTTATTTTAAAAGTTAATTTAGAAAGTAAATTATCTGTTTTTTGATAATAAGAATAATCTCTTTTCCTAATTCTTTCTTTTAGTTTTAAAATATCATAGTTAGCTTCCTTATATCTTTTTAAAAAATCTAATAAATCTTTTTCAGTTACATCTTTAAAATTATCATCATTCATTAAACTTACAATAAATCTAAATGATACTTGATTTTTTTTAGTAGTAATAATTGTTTCGTTATCATAAATATTAGTCCCATTTAAATAAGTTTTATGAATATTATTATTAAGCATGTTAAGCAAAATACTATCCTTTAAAGATAAAGTATCGTAAACTTTATAATTTTTAATTAAGGTAAAACCATTTAAACTAACCTCATCCTCATATAAAATGGAAGGTAAATAAGTATTACTATCTATCAATAACTCTTCCATAATAGTTTCAAAGTCTTTAGACTTAGTCATACCAGTTTCTTTTTCATTGATAGTTAGTAAATTATTTATATAATCAGCATTAATTTGTTTATTCATAAAATCTTCTAAATTAGAATTCTTTAGTAAAACGACATTAAAATTATTACGGTATTCATTGTTGTCTAAAAAATTATTTATAATTTCACTAAATTTATTATTGATAGCATCATCAGTTAAAACAAGTAAATCAATATGTGATAAATAAAGACGTTTATTGCTTTTTAAATAGATATTATGAAAAGCTTCATCTAAAGAATTTTCTTGACTAGAATAAGTAGTATATTGTTCCTCCAAAGCACCATCATCCATTTCTCCATCAACTACATTAATTATAAGTTTATACTTACCATCAACATAATCAATACCAAGTGTATTAACAATACTAAGTTCACTAAGTTCAGTATATGAATAACAACCAGTTGTACATAATATTAATCCAACTAAAATAATAAATTTTTTAATCATATTATCTTCCTCGTATTTTATTTTTAGTAGAAAGTAGGGGATTTCTTTTTTTTACTTTATTACCAGTATTTATTCTTAAAATAGCATCAGTCTGTTCTGATTTAATAAAAGGCGAAAAAGGAGCTAGATAGGGTTTATTAAAAGATTTGATACTAGCAAGTTTAGTAATAAGTAAAATAAGTCCTAAAAAGATTCCGTAAATCCCGAGAGTAGCAGCTAAAATCATTAAAAAAATTCTCCAAAATCTAATAGCAGACGTTAGTTCAATTGATGTAAAAACTAAACCTGATATTGCACTAATCGCAACTACTATTATCATAATAGGAGAAATTATTCCCGCCTGTACAGCAGCATCTCCTAAAACTAAACCACCAAGTATTGAAACAGCTGTACCCATAGTAGAAGCCATCCTCATATCGCTTTCCCTTAGTATTTCAAAAGATATAGCCATAATTAAACCCTCAACCAAAGCAGGGAAGGGAACAGTAGAACGTTGCATTAAAAAATTAAGAAGTAAATCAGTTGTTACAGAATCATGATTATGAGTAGTAATAGCTATATAATAAGCTGGTATAAAAATTGCTATTAGAAAAGCTAAAACTCTAATAATTCTTATAAATGAAATATTAATTGTTTTTTGATAATAGTCATCTGGTGTATGAAATAAATCTATAAAGAAACAAGGCATAATTAAAACATAAGGACTATTATCTACAACCACACAACATTTACCCTCCAAGAGTGCCATACAAACTAAATCCGGTCTCTCAGTAGTTATAATGGTAGGAAAAATACTGTTGTTATCTACTAGATATTTCTTTAGGTAACCACTATCAATAATACCATCAATATTAATTTTATTTAATTTAGAACTAACTTCTTTAACCAAAGATTCTTGACAAATGTTTTTCATATATAAAACACTAACCTTAGTTTGTGTTAGTTTACCAATCATAACATCATCATGCCATAAATTTTCACTTTTGATTCTTCTTCTGATTAATCCCAAATTTTTATTAAAATTTTCAGTAAAACTATCTTTAGGACCACGAACTGATAACTCACTGTCAACAGTACCAATACCTCTATCTAAACTAGCTCTAGTTTCAAGAGCAAAAACTTCTTTATCATTAATATAAATTATTGTATAACCATTCCATAATTTAGTTAGAAAATCACTATAATTATTAACTGAAGATCTATTATGACCAGGTAAATTATTATATAAATATGAAAATAAATCATTGTTTTTAAATAAATCTTGTTCAATAATTTGACTAATATTTCTAAGTAAAATTCCTGTAATATTTTCACTACTAGTTAAAACTTCAGAATAAACAACAGTAATTACTTTATTATTAATCTTAATATCTTTATAAACAATATCACTAGCATTATTAGTATCAATCTTTAACTTTTCAATCATATAAACCTCCATATAATTATTATGGAAAAAAATAACATATTCATACTAAATAACTTTGACTAAAACACTAAAATAAGTTATCATATTAATAGAATAGTAGGTGACTAATATGAAAAACAAAAAGGGATTTACACTAATAGAATTATTGGGTGTAATAATTCTATTAGGTATTATAATAACAATAGCTGTAATCTCTTACTCATCTAGTTTGAATAAAACAAAAATAAAAGCATTTCAGTTAGAAGAAGGAAATTTTGTTGATGCAACAAAATCCGCTTATGTTGATTGTTTAGGTAATAATCCAACTAACAATTTCTGTGAATTGCACCAACAGTTAGATGACAAAAATACATATGATTTTGTATATTTAAAAGAACTAATTGATGATAATTATATTGGGAAAATTAAAAATCCATATGATACAGAGCAGTTTTGTGATTTTGAAAATTCATATGTATATGTAAGTAGAAAAAATAGTAGTAACGCAAATAATGCAGATATTGTATATAAAGTATGTTTAATTTGTGGCGATAAAAAAAGTGAAAATTGTTTAAATGAAGATTAGAATAAACGTAGAACCAAGTATTCTAGCTTCGATAACTTCACTAAAAGAATTAATTAAATGTTTTGTGTCAAGAAAAGTAGAAATACTTTTCTTTCTGTTTTGTCAAAAGAGAAAATTAAGATATAATTAACATGTAGGTGGTAGGATGAAAGAATTATTAAAAGTGAATAATGAATACGAAGTAACAATCTTAAAACAAGAACATTTCGGTAGAGGAATAACTAAAATAAACGATATGTTTGTGTTTATAGAAAATGCACTAGAAAACGATGTGTGTAAAATCATAATAACTGATGTAAAGAAAAACTTTGCTGTAGCTAAAATTAAAGAAATAATAAAACCATCAGCTAATAGAGTAATACCAAAATGTCCTTATTATAATATTTGTGGTGGATGTCATATTATGCACGAAAACTATGAGAAACAATTAGAATTTAAAGAACAAAAAGTAAAAGAATTATTAGAAAGATTCACTGGAATAAATGATATTAACTTTTATCCAATCGTTTACAACCAACAATTCAACTATCGAAACAAAATAATACTGCATGGAAATAATAATCAACTGGGTTTTTATAAAGAAAAAACCCATGATATAGTGCCAATTAATGAATGTATAATCACAAACACAAAAATAAACAACATCTATAAAAATATACAAAATTATTTACAAGAAAATAAAAATAATTATGTTAAAAATATAATGTTTAGAACTACATCACTAAATGAAACAATGATAGTATTAGAAGGAAATATAGAAGAAGATAAAATAATACAGATTTTAAACAATGTAGATACAATATATTTAAATAATAAATTAATTAAAGGTAATCCATATATAGTAGAGAATATTTTTGATATTAAATTTTATATATACCCAACATCATTCTTTCAGGTTAACTATGAAATGATGAAAGTTATGTATAAACTAGTAATGGATTTTCATAAGGATAAAAATTATCATAAAGTATTAGATTTATATTGTGGAACAGGTACGATAGGTATGTTGGTTTCAAAATATGTAGAGGAAGTAGTAGGAGTTGAATTAGAAAAAAGTAGCATTGATTCAGCTAATCTATGCAAAGAATTAAATAACATAGAAAATATAAAATTTATTCAAGGTAGAGTAGAAGATAATATTGATTTTTTCAAAGAAATTGATTCTATAATAGTAGATCCACCAAGAAGTGGATTGGATAAACATACTATAGAAACAATACTGAAACTTTCCCCAAAAACTATTTCTTACATATCTTGTGATCCAGCAACCTTAGCTAGAGATTTAAAAATGTTATTAACAGATTATAATGTATTAGAAGTCCACCCAATAGATATGTTTCCTAATACATATCACGTTGAAAATGTTGTATTTTTAGAAAAAAATAAAATTCAATAATTATACCGTTATAATAAATAAAAATTATTATTGAACCAAAATCAAAAAGTGTCAAAAAATAAAAAATGACATTTTTTTGGTTTATTAAAAAAATATAGTGGTAGAATATATATATAAGAGGTAATAATTATGAAAGAAGTAGAAAATAAAAAAAATATCAAACCAATTGAAAAACCAGTAGGTCCAAATCTTGAAGAAATGGATTTTGGTTTTATAAAAAAATTGGACAACCCTAAAACATTAAAGGAAGCAAAGAAAACTAATAATATAATTTCAATAGTAGTATTAATACTATTAATAGCTTTATTCATATCTTTACACCTACTAACACCTAAGATAACATTAATAGGTAAAAGTGAAATAGAAATACCATATAATGGTAACTATATAGAAGAAGGAGCTAAGGCGAAATTTTTCAAAGATGATATATCATCTAAAATAAAAATAACTAATAACATTGATACATCAAAAATAGGAACATATGAAGTTGTATATAAGATTAAACATAATAATTATGAAATAGAAAAAATAAGAACAGTTAAAGTAATAGATAAAATTTCCCCAATTATTACTCTTAAAGGTGAAACAGAAGTAAAAATATGTCCAAGTACTAAGTTTAAAGAAATTGGTTTTGAAGCGATAGATGAGTATGATGGTGATATCACTGATGAAGTAAAAGTTGAAGTAAAAAAAGATGCTGTAATTTATAAAGTCGAAGACAAATCAGGTAACAGTTTTGAAACAACTAGAAGTATTAAAGAGATAGATGATGAAAAACCAACTATAGATTTAAAAGGTAATAAAACAATGTACCTAAACTTAACGGAAAACTTCACTGAACCTGGTTATATTGCTAGTGATAACTGTAGTGGTGATTTAACGAATAAAGTTGTTGTAACAGGAGAAGTAAAAAATCATCAAAAAGGAACTTATACATTAAAATATCAAGTATCAGATGTTAAAGGTAATAAAACTACAGTTGAAAGAAAAATAATTATTTCTGAAAAAGTAGACCCTAATAGTGGTGTTACTAAAAAAGGAGCTATTTATTTAACTTTTGATGATGGACCAAGTAGTGTAACTACTGGAGCTATTTTAGATATTTTAAAAGAAGAAGGAGTAAAAGCTACATTCTTTGTAACAAACAGTGGACCAGATTATCTAATAAAAAGAATTTATGATGAAGGACATACTCTAGCACTACATACAGCTAGTCATAATTACGCAAAAGTTTATTCATCGGTTGATAATTATTTTAAAGATTTGAAGCTAGTAAGTGATAGAGTAGAAAGATTAACTGGTCATACTAGTAAAATAGTGCGTTTTCCAGGAGGAAGTAGTAATACTGTAAGCAGAAGATATTCTAGAGGAATTATGACTACACTTTCTCAGGAACTATTTAGTAGAGGATACCGTTATTACGATTGGAATGTTGATTCACATGATGCTTCTAACGCTAAAACTAAACAAGCAGTTTACAATAATGTAACTAGAAATCTATCTAAGAGTAGAGCCAACATGGTCTTAATGCATGATATTAAAGTTCCAACTAGAGATGCACTTAGAGATATAATCAGATATGGTAAGAATAATGGATATACATTTGAAAGAATTGATATGGATACTTACATGATTAGACAAAAAATAGCTAATTAAAAGAAAAGAAATACTCTTTTCTTTTACTTTGCTTTAATTTTTAAGTATAATGTTAGTAGGTGATTACATGAAATTTTATCCAAAAATGTATAAAAAAAGTATTAAAGATATTAATTATAAAAAACTAAAAGAAATAGGTATTAAATGTTTAATTTTTGATTTAGATAATACAATAGCTTTAATAGATCAACAATTAATAACAGAAGATACAAAAAAAATACTAACAGACTTAAAGAAAAGTTTTAAAATAGTTATTATTTCCAATAACATAACTAAACGTGTAAAAAAATATGCTGACTATTTGAAATGTGATTTTGTAGCTAATGCAGCTAAACCACTAATAACAGGATATAAAAAAATAAAGAAAAAATATAATTTAAACAATAATGAAATGTGTATGATTGGTGACCAATTAGTCACAGATATCTATGGGGGAAATAGATTTGGAATGTTTACCATATTGGTTGACCCTCTTGGAGAAAAAGATTTAAAAATTACTAGTTTAAATCGTTTTATTGAAAGAAAAATATTAAAAAAGTATGAAGAAAAAGATATTATGAAAAAAGGTGTATATTATGAGTAAAAAGAAATATTGTTTAGGATGTGGTGTTTTACTACAAAATGAAAATATCCTAGGTGAGGGTTACGTTAGTAGTTTAGAAAATGATATTTGTCAAAGATGTTTTAGAATGAAAAATTATGGTGAATACCAAGTAGCAGCTAAATCAAATGAAGAATATATAGAAATATTAAAACAAGTTGGAAAAACTAAAGACTTAGTACTTCATATTGTAGATTTATTAAATATTGATAAAGATATTCATACCATAAGAGAATATATTCCTAATAAAATGTTATTAGTATTAAATAAAAGAGATGCTCTTCCTAAAAGTGTAAAAGAAGAAAAAATGATTGAATATCTAAAAACACTTGATATTAATTATGAAGATATTATCGTAATTAGTGCTAATAAAAATTATAATATTGACCTTTTAATGCAAAAAATAAAAAAACATAAAACTTCTAATAAAGTATATGTGGTAGGTCATACTAACACAGGTAAGAGTAGTTTAATCAATAAGTTAATAAAAGATTATTCTGAAAACGATAATGAACTTACTATCTCCCCAATGCCAAGTACTACTTTAAATACAGTAACTATAAAATTAAATAATAATTTAACTTTAATAGATACACCAGGTTTAGTAGATAGGGGAAATATTGCTAACTATGTAGATAGTAATATGTTGAAAAAACTAATTCATAAAAAAGAGATGAAACCAAAAACATTCCAAATTAAAAAAGGTCAATGCCTAGTAATTGATAAAGTCTGTAGAGTTGATTATGTTGAAGGTGATAGAAATAGTTTTACTCTATATATTCCAAATGGACTAAAAGTAAAGAAAATGAATGCTAACCGTCAGACTATTATGAAAGATTTATCTAAAACTACATATGAAATGAAATATCGTGAAGATTTAGTAATTAATGGTTTAGGATGGGTAAAGGTAGTAGAAAAATGTATAGTAGATATTTATATTGATAAAAATATTGAAACATTTACAAGAAGAAATTTTATTTAAAAAGTAACTATACTAGAAGGAGGTTGCATGAAAAAAGAGTATAACATAACTTTTGATAGTTATATGGAAGTAGCTGAACCAGAAAATACATATGGCTATATGAAACAGTCATATTGGGCTTTAGCTATAGGACTACAACAAGTAGATAATCTAACCCCTTCTAAGTATATGAAGAATCTCATAAATGAGAGTATAAATGAAAACTTAGATAATCAAACATTAGAAAAAATGATTCAAAAGTACTATGAATCACAGGATATAGAAAAAAGTAATATTCTAGAAGAAAAAGAATGTGATTTAGTAAGTATTAGAATTGTAGAACTCCTAGAAAATGATAACTTCGAACTATCAATAGATTTCATAAAAGAAATCCATAAATACTTATTCAAAGATGTTTACGAATTTAATGGTAAATTTAGACAAGTTGATATTACTAAAAATGAATATATATTAAATGGTAATACAGTTAATTATAGTAGTTATGAAACTATTGAAAAATCTTTAGAGTATGATATAGAAATAGAAAAAACCAAAGAATATAGTAATATGAGTATAGTAGAAGTTATAAATAATATTTCTACTTTCACTTCTAATATATGGCAGGTGCATCCTTTTAGAGAAGGTAATACTAGAACGACAGCTGTATTTATTATAAAGTATTTAAAGCATCTAGGCTATAGTGTTAATAATCACTTATTTAAAGAAAATTCTATTTATTTTAGAAACTCTTTAGTAAGAAGTAATTATTTCAATAATGAATTAAATGTAAAAGAAGATAATACATATCTAATTAAATTCTATGAAAACTTATTATTAAATAATAATAATAACCTACAATCAAGAGATATCATGGTTGATAAATTATTTGATTGATAAATGAAAAAAGTCAACTGCACGATATTTTCGTGTGGTTGAAAACAATAGTAGCTATAAGAACATGACAAATCGTAGTCATTTGAAAACAAAAAGAGTCTTTATTTAAAGACTCTTTCATACGTTTCATGTTGAGGATCCCAGAATATAAAACTTTCAATTGGACGATAGGTTAAATAACCTCCAATTATAAAGATTATAGAAATCAATACAACACTAATAATATCAATGCTTCTATAATCTTTCTTTGTTAAGAATGAAGACCCCATAAATTGACCAAACACAATCGCTACAAACAATAGTATAAATGTGAATATCATAGACTCACCAAATCTTAAATAAACAGGGATGTAAATTATTAAGAAGAATGCAATACAACTAACACTACTTATGAGATTGACTAAGAAAACATTCTCAAAATGTAATTTCCTCCTTACTATGAATAATATAAAATAAAAAATAAAGAAACAAGTGAAAATCATTTTCATATGCTGAAAAATACTTTCATTTGTATTAAAAAATACTGCTATGATATCATTCTGGAAGATATCAAACACGAAATGCGCTAAAAATGTTAAAACATAGATGATAATACTACTAATCAAAATATATTTAAAATTTTTCATAAATCTAATTTATCACTAATTTTAGGTAGGTTTTGTCGAAAAATAGTGATATAATAAAAATTGTTTAAGGAGGTAATACTATGGATAATACTAATATTATTAATGAAATACGTAGTAAAGTTGATATTGTAGATATTATTTCTAGTTATTTACCTCTTACTCAAAAAGGAAAAAACTTCTTTGGCGTTTGTCCATTTCATGATGACACCAATCCATCAATGAGTGTATCTCGTGATAAACAAATTTATCGTTGTTTTTCGTGTGGTGCTAGTGGAAATGTTTTTTCTTTTATTATGGATTACGAACACATTTCATTTAAAGAAGCATTAGTAATTTTATCTAATAAAACAGGTATTGAATTAAAGGGAATTCATATTGATAAAAAAGTTTCTAAAAATGATAAATTATATGAAATATATGACCTAGCACATAAATACTACCAAAACAACATGAGTAGTAGTTATGCTAAACATGCTAAAGAATATTTAAATAGTCGTAATATAACTGATGAAATGATTAAAGAATATAAAATTGGTTTAAGTTTAGATAAAATAGATAATCTAACTAAATTATTAATTGGTAAAGGTTATGATTTAAAAACTTTAAATGATATAGGAATATCTAACACTAACAAAGACGTATACATGAATCGTATCATGTTTCCGCTTTATGATTTAAATGGTAGAGTAGTAGGATTCTCAGGAAGACGTTATGATGGTATTAAAGACAATAAATATGTAAATACTAAAGGTACTGAAATCTTTCAAAAAGGTGAAACCTTATATAACTATCATCTAGCTAGAGAACACATTCGTAGTAAAAACCAAGTTATTGTTATGGAAGGGTTCATGGCTGTTATTAGGTCTAAAGAAATAGGTATAAAAAATGCAGTAGGACTAATGGGTACCGCTATGACCAAGGAACAAGCTAATCTAATTAAAAGATTATCAGAGAAAGTAATTTTATGCTTAGATGGAGATGAACCTGGGCGTAAAGCTTGCCTTGAAAATGGTAACGAATTAGAAAAAATTGGATGCCAAGTAAGAGTAGTTGAATTAGGGGATGGTCTAGACCCTGATGACTACATCCTAAAGTTTGGTGCTGATGCCTTTAAAAATCTAGTGAATAATGCTATAACTTTAAGTGATTATCGCATAAAACGTTTAAAATCGAATATAAATTTAACTAGTGATTTAGAAAAAAGCCAATATATAAATAAAGTTTTAGAAGAAACTAGTAAAATTAGTGATGAAATACATCGAGAATTTATCTTGAAAAACCTTGCAAATGAGTTTGAAATAAGTTATAATACCCTAGAAAAAAGGTTATTGTCTTTTATTGATAAAAAAGAAAAAGAGGAAACAAAAAAAGAAGTAATTGTCCCGACTGTAGTTAGTAAAGAAACTGAAATCAAAAAAGACAAATACTATATAGCAACTTATGCTTTATTATATTATATGATTGTTGATAAGAGATGCTTGAACTATTATCGAGAAGGAAAATTTATTTTTCCAAATGAAGATGAACGATTCTTAGCAAGTGAAATCTCATATTATGAACAAAAATATGGTATAATAACACCAGCAGATTTTTTAACTTATCTAGCTGATAAGGAAAAATTACTTCTTGTATTAAACAGAGTATTAGAGCTTGACTTAGATAATGAAGTAGAAGATAAAACTATCAATGATTATATGTCTACTTTAAAGGAATATCGCATAAGTCAAGAACTAAAACGACTAAAAAAACAATTGAGTCAAGAAAACGATGTAATGATACAAGCAACAATTGCACAAAAAATGGCTAAACTAAAACAAGAGCTTTAAATTATAAATAGGGAGTTGACTATAATGACAAAAGAAATAAAAACTTTTGATGAAAGAAAACAAAGTTTATTAGAATTAGGTAAAAAGAATGGTTATATTACATATGAACAATTAGCAGAAGAGTTAAAGGGATTAGATGTAGATAGCGATTCATTAGATGATTTATATAATTTCTTAGTAGATAATAATATTGAAATTACATCTGAACATGAAGAAACAGCTGCTGGTGATGAAGATGGTGATGTTTTTTCAGATTTAGAAGATTTATCTTTAGCTAAAGATGTAAAAATTAATGATCCGGTTAGAATGTATTTAAAGGAAATTGGACGTATTAACTTATTAACATCTGATGAAGAATATGAATATGCATTAAGAGCTGAACAAGGTGATGAATATGCTAAAAAAATGTTAGCTGAATCTAACCTTCGTCTAGTAGTTTCCATTGCTAAACGTTATGTTGGACGTGGAATGTTATTCTTAGATTTAATTCAAGAAGGAAACATTGGTCTAATGAAAGCAGTAGATAAATATGATCCAGCTAAAGGATTTAAATTTTCAACATATGCAACATGGTGGATTCGTCAAGCTATTACTCGTGCAATAGCTGACCAAGCAAGAACTATTCGTGTACCAGTTCATATGGTTGAAACAATCAATAAACTTGCTCGTGTACAAAGACAATTAACTCAAGAATTAAATCGTGAACCAACTGATGAAGAATTAGCTAAAAAGCTTGGAATTAGTATCGAAAAAGTTCGTGAAGTATATAAAATTAGTCAAGACCCAGTATCTTTAGAAACTCCAATTGGTGAAGAGGATGATTCACACTTAGGTGATTTCATTAAAGATGAAAGAACTATGTCTCCAGAGGAATACGCAACAGCAGAAATGCTAAAAGAAGAATTAAGTGGTGTACTTTTAACTTTAACTGATAGGGAAGAAAGAGTATTAAGATTAAGATTTGGTCTTGATGATGGACAATGTAGAACTCTAGAAGAAGTAGGACAAATCTTCGGTGTAACACGTGAAAGAATTCGTCAAATTGAAGCTAAAGCACTACGTAAATTAAGACATCCATCAAGAAGTAGAAAATTAAAAGATTTCTTAACAAACTAAGACTAGAAATAGTCTTTTTTTCTGTTATAATTAAGTAGGTGATATTATGAATATAAAACTAAATAACAGACTTCAAGCTGTTGCCGCTCTTGTAGATAATAATAAAAAAATAATCGATATTGGTTGTGATCATGCTCATTTAAGTATTTATTTGATGCAAACTAAGACTCCACTTAAAATGATAGCTTCTGATATCAATGAGGGACCTTTACTACATGCAAAAGAAAATATTAAAAAATATAAACTAGAAGACAAAATAAAAACGAAACTTGGTAGTGGTATAGAACCAATAGAAAATGATATTGATACTATAATCATATCTGGTATGGGTGGATTAAATATGATAGGAATATTAAAATATCAGCCTTATAAATATAAAAATGTTAGTACTATAATTTTATCTCCTAATAGCGATACTAGTATTTTAAGAAAAGAAATATGTAAACTTGGTTTTTATATTAAAGATGAATTATTAGTTAAAGAAAAAAATATTATTTATCCAGTTATAAAATTTGAAAGGGGAAAAAGAAAATACCAATATAGAGATTATCTATTTGGACCAGTACTAATAGAAAAATGTGATCAATTATTCATGGAATATATTCAAAAAGAAAAAACTACTAAGGAAAAATTATTAGCAGTTTTACCAAAAAAATATTTTGAAAAAAGATTAAAATTAAAAAAAGAACTAAAGATAATAAATAAAATCATTTAGTTCTTTTTTTATATAAAAAATGCTGGATTTTCTTCATTAAACTCATTATAATCATCAGTGTTTGCAATAATTGCATTATTACTATTACTAGAATTGTTTTGACTAACGCTATTCCTACTAGGAGATACATTAGGTGGACCATCATCTCTTACAGCCCCCATAATACGAAACATCGTTCTAGCATTATTAAAAATCGGTTTAACTTGATAAAAAATAGGGATAGCTTGATTGACTACATTAAGCGTTTTACTAGCACCATTTAAAAAACCGCTGAAACTAAATTTGCCTAGTAATCCTTTAAGACCGCCAACACTATTGCTAATACCACCTAGAGAACTACCAAAACTACTTCCTGCTGTGGCTCTTCCGAAACCACTAGCAATACCGCCAAAACTATTAGCAGCTCTGCCTAAATTACCAGCACGACTTATATTTCCAAATCCATTAGCTAGATTGGAAGCTTGATAATAAGGCTGGTACATATAGGGATTAAAAAAATTATTACCGTACATAATCCCACTCCTTTACTTTATTATATGAAAATATAAAAAAATGTTTAAAAAAAATAACTATTATGTTATACTAAATATATTAAGAATAGTATAAAGGGTTGATGATATGAATATCTTTATAGGAACTTATCATATAGTAAGAGATGTATTTCATTTTCCAGCTAAATTAATTGAACGTTTAAGAAATAATCAAATACAAAAAGAATTAGTGGAAGAAAAAGAAAATAGACAAAAACAATTATTACAAGAAACCATTGGAGCAATCTCAACAAATGATGATAAAACAGATCGTTTACTAAAACCAAAAGAAACAAATAAGAAAGATTTAATTACCTTTAATTATGAAGTTAAAAATGACCTAGGAAAGGTTATAAAAAGCTCATTTGATGCTAAAAGTATTGATGAAGTAGAAGCTTTTTTAACTAACGAAGGTTATGAAATAATAAAAATTGAACCAAAGAAAAAATTTAGTTTAGATATGAATTTATCAATACTTCCAGTACGTTTTAAAAGTGGTGAATTAAGTTTTGCGTTAACACAATTGTCAACATATCTTAAGGCAGGAATTCCATTGATAGACTCTGTTCGTATTTTGGCTAAGCAAACACAAAATATAAGTAAGAAAAAAGTATATGAAAAAATAATTTATGATTTAGTAGCTGGTGAAAATTTTAGTACAGCTTTAGAAAATCAAAATGATATTTTTCCAAGACTTCTAATAAATATGGTAAAGGCTAGTGAAATGACAGGTGATTTACCAACAATATTAGATGAAATGAGTGAATACTATACATCAATAGACCAAACAAAAAAACAAATGATTACAGCTTTAACATATCCATTAATCATATTTTTTGTTTCAATTATAGTAGTTTTCTTTTGTTTAATTTACATTGTACCTAGTTTCATAAAAATGTATGCTGAAACTGATACAGGATTACCTTCAATTACAGTTTTTACTATAAATGCAAGTAAATTTTTATTAGCTCATTATATTCCAATAATTATAGGAATATTAGTCATTATAATAACATTCATTATGTTGTATCGTAACATTAAAGCATTTAGAAAGACAATACAAGTATTTTTAATGAAAATGCCTGTTATTAGTAAAATAATAATTTATAGTGAAGTAAGTATGTTTACAAGAACGTTTTCCCAATTGCTAAATCATAGTGTACATATTACAGATAGTATGATAATTTTATCAAAAATATCTAATAATGAAGTCTATAAAGAGATAATTATGAACACATTAGAAACACTAAGTAAGGGTGGAAAAATTTCTGAATCATTTAAAGGTCATTGGGCTTTTCCAATAGTTGCTTATGAAATGCTGGTAACTGGTGAATCAACTGGAAAACTCGGAGAAATGATGGGGAAGGTAGCGGATCATTATAATGACTTGCATAAAAATGCTATTACTAGCGTAAAAAGCTTAATAGAACCAATTACAATTATTTTCTTAGCATTTACAGTAGGTTTTATTTTATTATCAATTATAATTCCAATGTTTGATATATATGGAGCAGTTGGAAGTATGTAGTTAGGGGGACTTGCTATGGACACACTTTATATTATAACTTTCTTTATATTAGGAACCATTCTTGGTTCCTTCTACCATGTAGCAGGGTATCGATTACCAAAAGGTGAATCTTTACTAAAACCTAGACATTCTTATTGTACAAATTGTGGTAAAAAATTAAAATGGTATGAATTAATTCCAATAATTTCATACGTAATTCAATTAGGAAAGTGTCGTAATTGTCATGAAAAAATATCGATTTTCTATCCGTTTATTGAGATAGTTACAGGTGCCTTGTTCGCAGTTAGTTTTTATTCGTTTGGATTTACATATGAATTGATTGTTAGTCTTACCTTAGTGTCTTTATTTAGTATTGTGATTGTTAGTGATTTGAATTATATGATTATACCAGATGAAGTAACATTAATAGCATCAATAATAATAATAGTAACCAATTTTTTAAACCTTGGATTAATAGATGGATTATTACAACTTGGTAGTGGTATTCTTACTTTTACAGTAATGTATTTAGTAATGTTACTTGGTAATTATATGTTTAAAAAAGAATCATTGGGCGGAGCTGATATTAAATTAATGTTCGTTGCAGGATTAGCTCTTCATCCAATATTAGGAATCTTTGTTATATTTATTTCAAGTTGTATTGCATTGCCAATTTCAATATCAATATATGCAATAAATAAAGAACATATAATACCATTTGGACCATTTATAGTAGCAGCAATTTTGCTTTTATTTCTATTTAAGATAGATATAAATATGTTTACTAATATTTTTCTTTAAAGATAAATAAAAATATTGAATTAAATTGACTTCATACCATAAAAAAGTTAAAATTATATATAAAGACAGTGGTGATAATATGAAAAAAAATAAACAGTTATTTTTAACAGTGACATTAGTCTTAGTTTTATTATTAATAACAACAGGAGTTAGTGTTGCTTTTTTTAATTATGTAAAAGAAGGAACGACTGAAAATAGTATCAAACTAGGTACCATTACCTTTAAATATACTGAAAATAGCAACTTAGGTAATGGTATTATCATAAAAGATGCTTTTCCTATTAGTGATGAAGAAGGAAAAATTCAAATCGGTGAAGGAAAAGTATTTGATTTTACTATTGAGTCAACACTATCAAAAAGTGATTTAGAATATGAAGTAGTGGCAGAACCAACAGAAGAATCAAATCTATCACTTGATGCTATTAAATTTTATTTAACGGATATAACTAGTGGAACTGAAGTAGAAATTGCCAATTCAATAAGTAATAATAGAGTTAAAACGTTAAATCAATATAGTGATACATTAATACCTAACGTAACAGGAAAAACAATTTATCAAGAAACAATAGTAAAAAATACTAAAGGATACCTAAAAAAATTTAGAGCTAGAATGTGGGTAACAGAAGGTCTAGATTGGTCAGATGAAAATTACATGGGGAAATTGACAGCTATCAAGATAAATGTATATGCAAATAGTGAAGAAAAATAACATTAGTTTATATTAGTTAGTATAAAGAGATAAGTTAATATAACTTAGCTCTTTTATTTTGATTGTATAACTTTAATCATTTAATTAAAACTAATAATGGTGATAATATGAAAATAAGATTAGGTTATGTAGCACTTCCTGTAACACTTCAAATTACTGCGTCAAAAACTATAACTTTAACTAACTATAAAAAATTAGGTGTGAAAAGAGGTGAAGAAAAAAGAACTAAAATATTTGAGGAAAACCTAGATAACTTTTTAGAAATCTTAAAATATAATAAATCTAATAATATTCATTTCTACCGCATGACTTCTCATCTAGTACCACTTTTAACATATCCGAGTTCATATGATAATATTTTAAAAAAACATAAAACTAAGTTGATGGAAATAGGAACATTTATAAAAGAAAACAGTATGAGAGTCGATATGCATCCGGATCAATATTTGGTTTTAAATAGTATGAATCCTAGTGTAGTAGAAAGTACTATTTTATCACTAGGATACTATAATTCTCTTATGAAACTATTGAAACTAAAAACAAATATTATTTTACATATTGGGTCTAGTAAAGAAGGTAAAAATAAAGCTATGAAGAGATTTGAAGAAAATTTCAATAAATTAAATAAACAAATAAAAAATAAAATAGCTATTGAAAATGATGATAAAGTTTTTAATATCAGAAATACTTTATCTTTAGCTAAAAGATTAAATATTCCTATGGTACTCGATTATCATCATTTCTTAATAAATAAGAATAATGAAAAAATAGAAGATTTTATTATTGATATCTTTTCTACTTGGAAAACAACACCTAAAATTCACTTTTCATCCCCTAAAAATAAGAAAGAAAAAAGAAGTCATCATGATTATGTAGATAGTGATGTATTTATTGATTTCATTGAAAAAATTAAATTCTGTGATATTGACTTTGATGTTATGATAGAAGCAAAACAAAAAGATGAAGCATTATTTAGATTAATACGTGAATTAAAATATAAAACAAATTATGAATTTTTAGATGAAACTACTTTTATTATTAAATAAATTTGTATATAATGTACTTGTGGAGGTTTTGTTATGAATAGAGAAGTTGTATTAATAGCAAAAAAGAATTATGAGCAAAAATTAAAAGAAAAAAAGGAATTATTAGAATTAAGAGAAGAGTTAGAACAATTAAAACAAGATGAAAAAGTTCAAAGATATTTAAAAATATCTAATGTAGAATGGAAAAAACCAGCAGATGATGAATTTTTAATTAGAAGTTCATTTAGTGGACGTAATCTTTTAGATCCACGTGAACCTAAAATATACTTCTATATTGGAGCATATAATTGCAGAAATGAATATGGGTTAGAAGATACTCATGCATATGATAAATTTAGTGCTGATTATCTAATGTATAAAAATTTACTAGATGAAAATGATGTTGTTAAAACTTCACCTTCTATGGCTTATGATTTTGAAAGCCGTAATATTATACTAAAAAGTAAAAGTCCTACTTTTATTAATAAAAAATTCCAAGAAATTCAAACTATTTTTTATGAAGAAATACTAAATTGTGATTCTGATTCTCTAGAATTAAAAAAAGTATTAGAAAAAGTAAAAGAACACTTATAATAGTAGGTATTTTATTATGAATAAAGATGTAATTAAGAATGCAAAAGAGAATTATACTAGATTAATGCAAATAAAAAAAGAATTAAAAGAAGTGAAAAAAGAATTACTCATCCAACAACAAAATAAAGAAACAAAAAATATTTTAAGAATAATAAGTGATGAAGAAAATAAAATTCCAAGTGATGAAGAAATATTAAAGTATTCTTTTTATAATGCGGAGCAAGATGATTCCACATGCAATATTTATGTTTTTATTGGTGCTTATCGTAGAACTGATAAAGTTAATGATATTAAAGTATCAGATTATAATAAAGCCGATTATTTTGTCTACCAAAATTTAGAAAAAAATTTTTCAGGAATGGTCATTTATCCATTTCAACAACAACAGTTTGAGATTGAAAATATTATCTTAAAATTTAAAAACTCTAATAATATTAAAGAAAAATTTTATAACCTTCAATCTATATATTTTAATGAGTATTTAAATAATGAATTTACGACTCAAGATAAAATACTAGAAAAATTAAAAAATCATTTATAAAAACAAATAGGAGGTAGCTATGAAAAATATTGTTATATTGCCAGCAGATACTTATGTTGTAGTAAATAAAACAGTAATTAAAGATTTAGATCGTAAATTAATAACGATGCTTTATCAACCAATTATTGGTTATAGCGCTACCTCACTATATTTTACCTTAGTAGATGATTTAGATAAAAGGGAATTAATGAGTGAAGATTTAACCCATCATCATTTAATGAGCACAATGCAATTAAAATTAGATGATATAGTAATAGCTAGAAAAAAATTAGAAGCAGTGGGACTCTTAAAAACATATTTTAAAAAAGACCATGTTAATAATTATGTCTATTTATTATATTCACCAATGTCAGCTAGTGAATTTTTAAACCATCCAGTATTAAATATCGTTTTATATAATAACTTAGGTAAAAAAGAATATGATCGAATCGTTGATTTCTTTAAAGTACCAAAAGTTAATTTAAAAGATTATGAAGATATTAGTTCTAACTTTAGTAGTGTATTCACATCAGTTAGTGGTAATGTTTTAATAGAAAATGAAAATATCCAAAAAGAAAATACAAATAAAATTAATCTAGCTAATAAAATTGATTTTAATATGTTAATAGCTAGTATCCCAACTAGTATGGTATCATCACGATGTTTTAATGATGATACTAAAGATTTGATTAATGCTTTAGCTTTTACCTATGATATTGATAACTTAAATATGCAAGGATTAGTTAGAAATAGTATTAATGAAAAAGGTTTAATTGATAAGACTGAACTTAGAAAGAATTGCCGTAATTTCTATCAGTTTGAAAATGATGGTAGACTACCAACATTTGTATATAGTAAACAACCCGATTATTTAAAAACACCTCAAGGTGATAATAGTAAATGGGCTAAAATGGTTTATACTTTTGAAACAGTTAATCCATATGATTTCCTAAGAAGTAAATATAAAACAGGTGAGCCCTCACTTAGAGATTTAAAAATAATAGAAAGTTTATTAGTAGATCAAAAAATGACACCAGGAGTAGTAAATGTATTAATAGCTTATGTTTTGAAAATTAATAATCAGAAACTATCAAAAAACTACATTGATACTATTGCTGGTCAATGGAAAAGATTAAATATTGAAACTGTAGAAGAAGCTATGCGTATTAGTGAAAAAGAACATAAAAAGTTAAAGAAACAGTTTGAAAATAAAACTACTAAGCAAACAACTACATATACTCCTAAAACCAAGAAACAAGAAGAGTTACCAGACTGGTTTAATAAAGAACTAAAAAATCAAGAAATGACGGAAGAAGATATGAAAGAATTAGATGATATTCTAAATTCAATTGATCAAAAAATATCGTCAATATAGTGTAAGGCAAGTTGAAAAAACTTGCTTTTTTAGTATTTTTTTTTATTGACTTATATTAAATTAATATTATAATAATGACACAAGAGGTGTTAATAAAATGGGACAAAATGGTTATATGGATGTTTACGCAAAGACATTATTAAATGAAATAAAAAGTAGAATAAGACGAAATAGAGTAAAATTGTCTGGTGAAAATGAACGTGAAACAGATATCAAAATGGTAGAAATAATAAAAGGTTTGTGTGTTGATAACAATGGAAAATGTATATCAAAAAATCTATCTTTCAGAAGTGAAGAAGATGAAGAAAGAGTTTTTTGTACACTGATGCTGTATTATGTAGCGTTGTATAACGATAATATTTCTCTTTTAAATGAATTGTTAGAAAAAGGTTATGTTTTCGGTAATAAAAGATATGATTTAAAATTGTTTGCACTAGACAAAAGAATTTCATCACAGTTTGATAAAAAAGCGTATTTTGAATTGCTTGATAATCAAAGCTTCTTATTTAGAACTTTTTATTACAGTTTAGATAGCAGTGCAGACGTAACCGATGAAGAAAGTATAAATAGTTTTTGTAGTATACTAAATAAAGATCCAAAAGTAGCATTTAGTGAAGAAAAGAATTTTAAAGATGAAAATACTATTTACGCTCTATTAACAAAAGAAACATTGGCTTATTTTGGTGAAGAAGTTATTTTGAATGCTACAGAAAAACAAAAAAAAGATATTATTAGTTCGGTGCCATTGCATATGTTAGATAGTGCTGAAATTATTAGAATAATTAATCTTATGAGAGATCATAATTTGTCACTTAGATTAGGTAGATTATCTAAAGAAATACTAAAAGAGTTTTCAGATGATGAATTAATAAAAATTAATGGGCACAAAGAGGATTTACTTCGTAAATATTATGATTTCGACACTGGTGAAATTGATTTTGAATCAATACGAAAAATAATCACTGCTCCTTCTGTTCAATTGCAGGAGACAAAAACTAATAAGAAAAAAATTCTATGTTTATTTAGGAAAAATAAATAATTACGTTTTAATAAGCAAGTTGAAAAAACTTGTTTTTTTTTATGTTTTGTGTTATAATAAGCGCCAATAAATGAAAAGGGGGAATCATTTATGACAAAGAAACAAGTAAGAGGACACATTATATCTATTATTAGTGTTTCGTTATTTTTAATTCTTGCAACAACATTTATCTATATACCAAAACAAGCAAGCTTAATGTCATCATTTGCCTTCCTACAAAACGTACAAAACTTTTATATGAAAGAATTAACTAGTGGTATCTTAATGCACGATGCTATACCAACTAAAGATGAAAAAGCTAAAAATAATACACCATATACGTTCCAAGTAGTTAATAATTCAGATAAAGACATTACTTACCAAATTATTTTTAAAAATAATGAAGAAAAAGCTAAAGCTAAGGGTATGGAAGTTTTACCAAATCGTTATTTAAGATATAGTTTAATAAGCAATAATAATGAAATAGTAAAACCAAGTACTTTAACTGATGATGGAGTTTTATATGAAACTACTATTAAAGCAAACAGTACTGAAACATTTGATTTTAGAATGTGGTTAAGCTATTACGCTGATAATGGTGCTATGAATAAAATATTTATTGGTAAAATAGAAATTCAAGAAATATAATAATATTTAATTGTTTAAAGACGGTGAAACTATGAAAAAAATCTATAACGAAATAATAAATGGTAATATTAATCTTATTGAACAATTAAATTATTATGATATAAATGAGTTGTTAGAATATATTAAAAATAGTGAAAATAGAAAAGATATATTAAACAAATTAATACCAATATTTATAAAGAATAATAATTGGCATCAGCTTCACTATGAAATATTTAAATTAATATGTACAGAAAAAGAATTTAAAGAATATACTTTTTATTTACTTCATAATGAACACGTAAAAATTATAGAATTTCAACCAACAGAGTTTAAAAACATCCTAGAACATACAACATGGGGAATAGACTATATTTTAGACAATTTACATAAATGTTTAGATGATCCTAAAATATATGAAATGGTAAATTTCTTAACAGAACACGTTATAACAAATAATAAAAAATATTATAATAAACTTAAAGAAATAATTTTTGGTTTAAAAGACCATGAATTAATAGATAATTTTATCGCAATATCTATTGATAGTTATCAAGAATTAAATAGTAACGATATATTATCTAGTTTATATGAAGATCCTGAAGATTATTATTATCAACAACAAACATTACCTTTTTGTAAAAAAGAAACTAAAATGGCACTTTCACAAATACCAACACATTTAAAACATTATATTAAAAATAATGAAAGTATTAAACAACTATTATTAGAAAATTTTGAAACGTTTTTAAAAGCCGAAAAAAAAGAAAAAATGAGTTTTATAGAATCATTATATAATGATCTTCCACAAGAAATTAAAGATAAATATAAAAATATCTATCAACTATATAAAAGTTATCCTGTTTATTTTGTAGATAAATACATAACAGATATAATGAATCATAATGGAACTAACTTTTTATTAAAATATTTAAAAGATAAAGAAATAATGTATTTAGATACAGGTAGTACAACTACAGCATTTAAAATAGGTAATGAGGTTTTAAAATTTACTAGACATAAACATGAAGTTAACACAGAAAAAGATATGTTTTTATTAGCAAAAACATTAACTAAAAATGTATATGATATTGATAAAATTCCAATTTTAATAATAGAAATTCAAAAATATCTAGGAAAAACTCATAATGGCAAAGTAATGACTAAACAAGATATCGAAAACTTCCTAAATGAATTGGATAAACAAGGCTATGAAGTTACCGATCCAAATTGTTTAAATAGAGATTGCTGTAATTTTGGTTTTCTAGGAGATTACAAAGAGGCTAATATAATAAATTATAATTCACATGAAGAATTACCGGAATGGTTCAAAGAAAGACCTATAGTTTTATATGATATAGATTTAATTTATAAAAAAGATAGTAAAATAAAAAGAAAGTTTATAAGATAATGAATAATTGTTATTCTTTATCTTTTTCTTTTGCTTGATAAACTATTTAAAATTTAATAAAATATAACTATAGAGGTGGTACTATGAAAAGTATTAAAGATTTAATAAAACTATCTAGTGAAGAAGTTAATATTCTAAAACAAAATTATATTAAAAAATTAGATAATCGTGATTTTTCTGAACTTGTAAATATTTTAAATACCAGTGATGATATTTTAATGCAGTATACTTCACAACTAGAAGACTCAAGTCTAGAATTTCATAACTGTAAGGGATGTAAAGGACTAACAGAATGTAAAAATAAAATAAAAGGTTACATGTATACACCAAAAGTAGAACATGATAAAATTATTTTCAGTTATGTAGCGTGTAACTACCAACAGAAAAAAGACCATGATACTAAATATCAAGAAAACGTATATCTTTTTGAAGTTCCTAAAAAAGTAAAAGAAGCTTCGCTAAAAGATTTATATAAAAATGATAAAAATAGAGTGGAATTTATGAAATATGTTAAAACTTTTATTGAAGGACTGACTAATAAAAACAATCCAAAAGGTATATATTTACATGGAAGTTATGGAACAGGTAAAACATATTTAATAGCTGCATTATTTAATGAACTTGCTAAAAAAAATATCAAGAGTGCTATAATTTATGTGCCTGAATTCTTAAGAGTATTAAAATCATCTTTTGGAACTGACTTTGAGGAGAAATATGATTATATTAAAAGAGTTCCATTATTATTATTAGACGATATTGGTGCAGAGTATTTAACGCCATGGGCAAGAGATGAAATTATTGGAACAATTCTTCAATATCGAATGGATGAAGATTTGCCAACTTTCTTTACCTCAAACATGAATTTAAAACAGCTAGAAGAACATTTTAGTATGACTTCAAACGGTAAAGAAGAAGTAAAAGCAAGACGTATGATAGAAAGAATTAGAGACTTAACTAATGAGTTTGAATTAGTAGGTGAAAGTAATAGAAGAAAATAATAGTGTCTACTATTAATATCTCTAAAGTAAAGATATTGACAAAAAACTAAAAAAGTCATATTATTATATTAAGTTTTTTAAAAACATTAATAAGAGACGAGATTTTTATAGAAGTTTTATAGAGAGTCTAAGTTTGGTGGAATTAGATAAATGAATATAAAAGTTACTACTCTTTAGTTGGACCTTAATAGGATTCCCGGACACTAGTTCGTTATTTAAATCAAGTAAGCAAGGATGGTACCGTGCTAAGCACTCCTGTCATAAATTATTATGATAGGAGTTTTTCTTTTTGGGGGAGTATGTATGAAAAAAAGAAAATCATATTTTGAAAGTTTTCCTACTAGTAGTTTGTTTGCAGTGCTAGAACACAATAATAAAGAATTACTAGAATTAGAAATAAAAAAACTAACGAAATCAACTCCATTACTTAAGGAAAGAACTAGACAATTAGAATTAGTGATAGCAGTAATTAAAAACGTAATTATTGAAAGATATTTACAAGATAATATATCATTAACTGAAATAGCCAGAAAAGTAGTTAAAGAAAGAGGAATCAAACAAGATGTCTATAGAGAACTATTAACTCTTAGAATAATAAACTCGGAAGAATTCATTTCAGTAGAACTTTTAGAACAGGCAATCGATAAATTAGAACTTAATCAAATAATGATGATAATAAGATCTAAAGGAGACACTATTTATGGTAAAACAGCTACTAAGCACTATGATGAAATGATATTTGATGTTGATGAAGAAGTATACAAAGAGTACATAAATAAAAGAATAATGGATGGTAAAAGAAAGGATTGATTAAAATGATAAATATTAAAGAAAATGAAAGATTAAACAAGCTAAATCATAGTTGTGCCCATCTTTTAGCACAGGCTATAAAACATTTATATCCAAATGCTAAATTTTGGGTAGGACCAGTAATAGAAGAAGGTTTTTATTATGACATAGATTTAGGTGATGAAGTAATTAAAGAGGAAGACCTAGAAAAAATTTCTAAAGAAATGAAAAAATGCGCTAAAGATGGTAAAAACATAGTAAGACATGAACTTTCTAAAGAGGAAGCTAAGGAAATGTTTAAAGATGACATGTATAAAATGGATTTAATTGATAGAATGGATGAAAATGAAGTAACTATCACTTGTTTCACTCAAGGAGATTTTACAGACCTTTGTCGTGGACCACATGTAGATAATACTAAAGAATTAAAATATTTTAGTTTATTAAAAGTTAGTGGTGCATACTGGAAAGGTGATGCAAAAAATAAAATGCTTCAGAGAATTTATGGTGTTTGTTATGATGAAGAAGAAGATTTGAATGAACACCTAAGATTAATTGAAGAAGCAAAACAAAGAGACCATAGAAAAATTGGTAAAGATTTAGATATTTTTATGTCTCATGACTTAGTAGGTAAAGGTATGCCACTATGGTTGCCAAATGGTGCAGTAATTAGAAAAAACTTAGAGAACTATATTTATGAAAAAGAAAGAAAAATGGGATATCATCATGTATATACACCATGTGTAGGTACAGTAGATTTATATCAAACTTCAGGACACTGGGACCATTATAAAGAAAATATGTTTCCTTCAATGAAAGTAGAAGAAGAAGAATTTGTACTTCGACCTATGAACTGTCCACACCATATGTTAGTTTATGGTAATGACTTACACTCATATCGTGACTTGCCAATTAGAATTGGTGAATTTGCAACAGACTTTAGATATGAAGCATCAGGTGCAGTTAAAGGATTAGAAAGAGTACGTTGTATGTGTCAAAATGATGCACACCTTTTCGTAACTCCAGAGCAAATTGGTGAAGAATTTAAAAAAGTTGTATCTTTAATTCTAGATGTATATAAAGATTTTGGTATTGAAAATTATAGTTTTAGATTATCACTTCGTGACCCTGAAGATAAAGAAAAGTATTTCGATGATGATAAAATGTGGAATGAAGCAGAATCTAAACTTCGTGATGTATTAAATGAGTTAGATGTTGAATATTATGAGGCAATAGGTGAAGCAGCCTTCTATGGACCAAAATTAGATGTTGAAGTTAAACCAGCAGTAGGTAATGAAGTAACACTTTCAACTTGCCAATTGGATTTCTTATTACCTAGAAGATTTGATTTAAGTTATATTGACAATGAAGGTAATAAACAAGTGCCAGTAGTATTACATAGAGCTATATTTGGTACGTTCGATAGATTTACTGCATTTATCATTGAAGAAACAAAAGGATGCTTCCCAACTTGGTTAGCACCTACTCAAGTAAACATTATTCCAGTAAATAATGAATTTCATTTAGAATATGCAAGTGAAGTTAAGAAATTATTAAGTGATAATGGTATTAGAGTAGAGTTAGATGATCGTAATGAAAAAATGGGATACAAAATGAGAGAAAGTAGAATGAAGAAAATACCATTCACTTTAATCCTAGGAAACAACGAACGTGATAATAAAACTATTAGTTATCGTATTCACGGAACAGAAGAAACTAAGACATTATCACAAGAAGAATTTGTTTCATATCTAAACAATGTAATTGAAAATAAAACATTAAATAAAAACTTATAAAAAATAATAAAAGAAAGAGTACTGCAGAAGCAGTACTCTTATTTTGTTTGTTGTTTTCTTTCTTCAATCAATTTATCTAAATATTCATAATAATCTTTAATACGATAAAAACTATTTAAAATATTATAATCATCGTCAACATCAACTACATCGATAAAAGAAACATTATTGTTTTCAAAACTAATAAATTCATCTTTCTTATTTAATAAAAACTGTATTTGTGCATCAGTAATACTGCTTGGGGAAGCAATTGCAAAACTTGGTACATTATCATTAGAATTATTAACTATAACTAAAATTCCGGCCTTAGCAAACACATCCAGCTGATTATGAAAATGGATACTATCACTAATAACATAGGGTACACCTAAATTTTGAAACCAATCAGTATCATAAACATACTCTCTAAAAGCCGAATCATGTTTAAAACTAGGATCATTATCATCACGAAGTTTAATGGGTGCCCATTTTCCAAAACTCATATAGTTACCATTTTGATCTACTATAATTCCTAATTCTTTCATATTAACATCTTCTTTCTAACTACATAATATCATTTTAAAGGCATAATAATATAGGTAAAAATTAAAATTTACACAAGTTTACATGTATATATGTAAAAAATAAATAAATTTTTATTTCTACTAGAATTTATATATAAAATAGTGTATTATGATAATAACGAGTGGTTAAAAGTGGTGAAAAGTGGGGGATATTTATGTTCATGGGTGAATATCATCATTCCATTGATGAAAAAGGAAGAATAATAATTCCTTCCAAATTTCGTAATGAACTTGGTGAATCTTTTGTAGTAACAAGAGGTATTGAAAATTGTTTATTTATTTATTCATTATCAGAATGGCAAAAGATAGTTACCAAATTAAAATCACTACCATTTACCAAAAAAGATGCTCGTAATTTCACAAGGTTTTTCTTATCAGGTGCAACCACAGTCGAATTTGATAAACAAGGAAGAATTAACATTTCACAGCCACTTGCATCATATGCCAATCTAATAAAAGAATGTGTTGTTGTTGGTGTTAATGATCGTCTTGAAATATGGTCATTAGATTCATGGAATAAGTTCTTCGATGATAATCAAGAAAACTTATCTGATATAGCTGAAAACTTATTTACAAATAATATAGACATTGATATATAGGGGGATTTATGCATATTAGTGTTTTATTAAAAGAATCTATTGATAGCCTAAATATTAAAGATGACGGTCTTTATGTAGACTGTACTTTAGGTTACGCTGGACATTCAAGTGAAATATTAAAAAGAATAAAAAAAGGACACCTTTTCGCCTTTGACCAAGATCAAGAAGCAATAAATGCTTCAAATGAAAAATTAAAAGCTATTGGAAGTAATTACACTATAATAAAAAGTAATTTCGTTAATCTAAAAGAAAAACTAGAAGAATTAGATGTTCATGAAGTAGATGGAATATTATTTGATTTAGGAGTATCAAGCCCACAGTTAGATGATGACTATCGAGGATTTAGTTATCATAATGATGCTAGACTTGATATGAGAATGGATCGTGACAAAGATTTTTCTGCTTGGGATATCGTAAACACTTATAGTGAAAAACAACTAGCTAGAATAATGTTTGAATATGGTGAAGAAAAATATTCTAATAGTATAGCTAGAAACATCGTAAAAGAAAGACAAATTAAACCAATAGATACAACATTTGAATTAGTTGAAATAATAAAAAAATCAATGCCAGAAAAGGCTAAACGTGATAAACATCCAGCTAGAAAAACATTTCAAGCTCTAAGAATAGAAACTAATCATGAGTTAGAAATATTAGAATCTAGTATGAGAGATGCATTAAGTATGTTAAAAATAGGTGGAATCTTATCTGTAATAACATTCCACTCATTAGAAGATAGAATAGTAAAAAATGTATTTAAAGAAGTAACTACTATAGATGATATGGTAAAAGGATTACCTAATATTCCAGAAGAATATTTACCAGATTATGAACTTGTTAATCATAAAGCTATCATTCCAAGTAGTCACGAATTAGAAATAAATAATAGGAGTCGTTCATCTAAATTAAGAGTTATAAAAAGAGTTAAATAAAGGGAGAGATAAATATGAGAAAAGTAAAGAAAAGATTAAAAATGTCAAAGTTTGAAAAATTATTATATATATTTACTTTTATACTAGTACTAGCTACTCCTTTTGCACTTGTTTTTTCTCAAGCTACTTTATCTGAAATCAACTTTAAAGTAGAAAAAGTAAAAAAACAAATCTCTACTCAAGAAAAGAAAAATGAAAGTCTTACTATGAAAATAAACGAACTTGCATCTTTAGAAAAGATACAAGCAATTGCCAAAGAGCAAGGATTGAGTTATAATAATAATAATATATTAAATATTATAGAAGATTTAAATAAATAAGGTGATTTTAATGAAACATAAAAAGAAGTCAAATAACCATAATGTAAAAGTAGCAAACATTATGATTTTTGTGACTCTTTTTTTGTTTTTAATTTTAATAGCTAGAGCTGGTCAGTTATCTTTATCTAAAGAAGTTGATGGAATTAATTTAAAAAAGTTCGCTAGCAATAGAACAATTAAACATGAAACTATATTAGCTAAACGTGGAACTATTTATGATGTAAATGGTGAGGCATTAGCACAGAATGTTTATTCATATACCTTAATAGCTTATTTATCAGAATCACGAGGTAAAGGAAATTATGTTGCTAATAAAGAAGAAACAGCAGAGAAACTATCAACTGTTATTAATATGAGTAAAGATAAGATATTGAGCTTATTAAATAAAAATGCCTACCAAACAGAATTTGGTATATCAGGTAAAGGATTAACAGAATTAAAAAAGGATAGTATTAAAGCACTTAACTTAGCAGGAATTGATTTTATAGAAGATCAAAAAAGATACTACCCTAAAGGAGATTTTTTATCTTATACACTCGGTTATGCTAAGATGAATACTGAAGGTAAGATAATAGGCGAAATGGGAATAGAATCATTATTCAATAACTCATTAACTGGTACTGATGGTTTTAAAGAGTATCAAAAAGATAGAAAAGGATATAAAATAGCTAATACAGAAGAAAAAATTCAACTAGCCGAAGACGGTAATGATATATATCTAACAATAGATTCCAATGTACAATTCTTTGTTGAACAAGCAATAGAAGAAGTAAGTGATAAATATAATTTTGATGAATTAAATATTATTGTAGCGGAAGCTAAAACTGGTAAAATATTAGGTATGGGATCAACAACATCGTTTGATCCAAATATAAAAAATATTGAGAAATGGGAAGATCCTAATATTTCAGTAGCCTTTGAACCGGGGAGTACTATGAAAATATTCACCTATATGGCAGCATTAGAAACAGGTAAATATGATGGTACTAAAACATTTAAATCAGGTACATATACAACTACTGACGGTACAGTAATAGGTGATTCAAATAGAAAAGGATGGGGTATAATTAGTTATGACCGAGGATTTGCATTATCAAGTAACGTCGGAGTAGTTAATATAATTAATGATTACCTAGATAAAAATTCCTTGATGGATTACTATAAAAAACTAGGTTTTGGTTCTAAAACAGGGATAGAATTAAGTAAAGAAACGTCAGGTAAAATAAACTTTAAATACGAAACAGAAGTTTATAATGCCGGATTTGGTCAAGGTATTATGGTAACAGGAATGCAAAATATTAAAGCTTTAACCTCAATTGCTAATGACGGTATATTATTAGAACCATACATCGTTGATAAAATAGTTGATAGTGAAGGAAATATAATTGAGGAAAATTCAAGAACAGAATTGGGAAGAGTAGCAAGTAAAGAAACTACAGATAAGATTAAAGATTTAATGGAAACAGTTGTTACTAATGGAACTGGTAGTAATTATAATATGCCAGGATATGGATTGATTGCTAAAACAGGTACAGCACAGATAGCTAGTACTAATGGAACAGGATATTTAACAGGAAAATATGATTACATTCGTGGATTTTCTGGAATGTTTCCAAAAGATGACCCTGAAATAATTATATATGCCAACGTTAAAAGACCAAGACCAAATACAGCTAACAGTTTATCATACGTTGTTGAAAGTGTTGTAGAAAATATAAGTAAATACTATAACATTTATGATGAAACACAGACAAATATTGAAAAAACTTCTTATACTTTAGAAAACTACATAAATAAAGACCTGGAAAAAGTTAAAAATAAATTAGAAGAAAATAGTATTTGTGTTGAAGTAATAGGAGATGGAGACAAAATTATTAGTCAGTATCCTGGTAAAGATATAAAGCTAACCAAAGGAAGTAAAGTTTTCTTAAAGACTAATAGTAGTAATATAAAAATTCCAAACTTCAAAGGATGGAGTAAGAAAGATGTACTTACATATTTAAATCAGGCTAATATTTTATATACAACAGAAGGTAATGGATATCTAGTTAGTCAAAGTATAACAGATGCTTTATATGATGGTAACACAATAATTGAATTGAAGTTTAAAGAAAAATATAATGAGTAAAAAAGAAATTGAATATTCAATTTCTTTTTTGTATAAAACAATTAAAATCATCCCAATATAAAACTGAAGGAGATGAAAATATGGATACAATACCACAAATTATTTCAACAAAAGATTTAGCATACTTATCAGATATGTTTGAATGGAATAAAACAGCATTCAAACAAGTAAATCATTTTATTAATGAGGTACAAAATGAAGAAATTAAAGAATTATTAGAAAGAATAAAAAATATGCATGAAGATCATATGAACTTTATCATTTCAATTTTAAAAAAAGAAGAATATGATGAAAATGAATATGAAGAAGAATATTCTGAGGAGGAAAATGAAGATGAATAATAACGAAATTAAAAATCCTAAAACAGAAGTTCCTACTGGAATTGAAATGAATGATCGTGACTACTTAAATGTAGTATTAGAACTAGAAAAAAATATGTCGAACAACTATTCAATTGCTTTAAATGAAGCAAGTAATGATTATTTGTATGAAGATTTCTTTACTCTTCTAGAAGATGGTAAAGATGCAGCAAGGGAATTATATAACTTAATGTTTCAAAATGGTTGGTATACTTTAGAACAAGCAGAAGAACAAAAAGTAAATCAAAAAATTAACTGTTTTACACAAGAATTAACAGAATTGGGAATAGAAACTGAATAAGTTTCTTTTTTTATGGAAATTTTGGTATAATACTATATTGGAGGGATAACATGTTAAAAGTAGAAAACATCACTAAATACTATGGTAACAATTTAGCTGTAGATAATTTGTCATTCGAAGTAAAAAATGGTGAAATATTTGGATTGCTTGGTTCAAATGGTGCCGGTAAAACAACAACATTTAGAATTATAATGGGACTATTAGATAGTAATAATGGAACAGTAACACTGGATGGCAAAAAAATAGATTACAGTCTAACAGATAAAATTGGTTTTGTAACTGAAGAAAGAAGTTTATTAACTAAAATGACAGTTAAGGAACAAATAATTTACTATGGGAGATTAAAAGGATTAACAGAGGAAGAAATTCTCAAGAAACTAGATATATGGTTAGAAAAATTCCAAATAACAGACTATAAAAATAGAAAGATTAAAGAATTATCAAAAGGTAACCAACAAAAAATTCAATTTATTGCAGCTGTTATTAATGAACCTAAACTATTAATTTTAGATGAACCATTTACTGGACTTGACCCAATAAATGTAGGACAGCTAAAAGAAGCGATTTATGAGCTTCAGAAAAAAGGATGCTCAATCATCTTTTCATCACATCAAATGGAACATATAGAACAGTTCTGTGAAAAGTTAGTAATATTAGTAAAAGGAAAACCAGTTATTGAAGGATATTTAAAAAAGATCAAAGAAGACTATCAAAAGAAAAATATTCTAATTCGTGGTGATATAGAAGTAGATAATATCTTATCTATTAAGGGAGTAATAGAAGTTAATAAAAAGATTGATGAATATGAAGTGAAAATTGAAAGTAATGAAATAGTAGAAAAAGTATTCAAAAAAATATCTAAAAACAAAATCACTAAGTTTATAGTTGAAGAACCTAGTTTAAATGAAATCTTTATAGCGAAAGTAGGTGGTAACTATGATGAATAAGTTTTGGTTTTTAACAGGGAGTAGCTTAAAGAAAAAACTAAAAAGTAAATGGTTTTGGGTAGTAAATATACTATTATTAGTGGTAATAGTTGGTATAGTAAACATTGATAGTATTATTAAAACTTTTGGTGGTGATTTTACTGAAGCTAATGAAATATTAGTTATAGATAAAACTGGATATTCTTATAATATTTTCAAAAGAAATTTAAACACCCTAAACGACACATTAGATATGGAGTATACTTTCGAACTTACTAATGAAACTAGGGACCAAGAAGTAGTTGAAAGTGAAATAGTTGATACAGATAAAACCTTAATAATCTTAGAAAATAGTGAAGATTCATATATAAAAGCAAGTGTAATTAGTGATAATTATATAGATACAATGTATTATCAACTTTTATATCAGACACTTACTAATACAAAAGCAGAAATAGCACTATCACTAACAGATATAGATCCAGAAGAGCTGTTAAAGGTAACTAGTGCTATAACAGTTGATAGAATCTTATTAAGCGAAGATAAGAATACTGAAGAAGAAAATATGGAAATGATTATGGGAACCGTTTTTCCGACCGTTATACTACCATTCTTTATTTTAGTTGTATACCTAGTTCAAATGATTGGTGCAGAAATAAATGAAGAAAAACAAACACGCAGTATGGAAGTAATTATTTCAAATGTTAGTCCAAAGGTTCATTTCTTTTCTAAACTAATAGCAAGTAATGCTTTTGTTTTACTTCAAGGAGCTTTATTAATTTTATATTCTATAACTGCTCTAGTAATTAGAAACTATATAGCAGTGGATAGTGCATCAAGTATTACAGCTGAAATTGGCAATATATGGAACAGTTTGGTAACAAGTGGCTTTGTTGATAAATTAGCATATATCATTCCACTTACACTAATTCTAATGATTCTATCATTTATAACATATTCATTAGTTGCTGGTATTTTAGCATCAATGACAGTTAGTATGGAAGATTTCCAACAGATTCAAACACCAATTATGATGATATGTTTAGCAGGATATTATTTAGCTATAATGGCTGGTATGTTTGAAGGAAGTATTTTTATCAAAACATTATCTTATATTCCATTCCTTTCATGTTTATTATCACCAGCTCTATTGGTAATAGGTCAGATTGGTATAGTTGATGTAATTATTTCAATAATTGTTTTATTAATATTTAATTTTATTCTAATTAAATATGGATTAAAAATATATAAAATAGGTATCCTTAATTACTCAACTGATAAAATGTGGAGTAAATTATTTAAAGCAGTGAAGTCTAAAGAAATTTAGACTTCTTTTTTTTTATTTTTGTGGTATAATATTATATACTTTTTGGGGGTAGTATATGGAAAAAACAAATTTGTTAAATGAACTATTAAATAAAATAAATTATTTTGAAAATATTTCACTAGAAGATTTTTGCCTTTTAAATAGTTTAGAAACATATGAACTAGGAGAATTTAATGATAAAGTATCACAGGTAACACCATTACTAAATCAAATATGTAGCTATGTCTTAACTGGTAGAATAATAAATGATATAGCGCTAGAATATATTAGTGATGTTGTTGATGAGAAAAAGTACGAAACATGTATGTCCATATGTAAAAAATGTGATGAATATATAGAAATTTTAATTAACGAAGGATGTAAACACCCAAGTGTTACTAATGTTATAAACTGCGTTAATGGTTCTTATTTCTATGAACAATTTTATGATTATTTATCAACGTTTATAATTGATGCAGAAAACCCAACTAAACAAATATTAACAGAATTAATGTATGATGCAGATGAAATTATTCAAAGAATGTATGATAATCTTTTAGAAAATCTACATACTGTTTTAAAAAATAATAAAAACCTAACGACAGAACAGTTATTGAGAGTTTTAAATAGTTATAGTAAAAGTAGTGTATCACTATGCATTATCGCACCATATAACGTAATGACTTATAACTATGATAATAATGAAAATTATGTTAGTTATTTTAATGGAAAAAATAATTATACATTAAATCAAATATTTATTAATTCGTTATCATCACTGGCTAATATTATTGGAATTATTGAAGAATATGAAAATGAAGATTCAAAAAGCCTAATTGAAGATATGAAAGAATGTTACTCAATATACCAAACCTATAAATATAAATACTATAAAGATATTAATAAAGAAAGAAAATTATTAGAAAAATGTAAGAAAATGTAAATATTTATGAAAAAGTGAGATATTCTCACTTTTAATTTGTATAATATTAATAGTTCCCAAAAAAGGAGGGGTATAATGTTAGAATTAAAAAAGATAAATAAAAGTTATAAAACGGGTAGTTTTACCCAACGTGCTTTAAAAGATGTTTCAATTGAATTTAGAAAGAACGAATTTGTAGCAATCTTAGGTGCAAGTGGTTCAGGTAAAACAACATTGCTTAATATTATTGGTGGATTAGATCAATATGACAGTGGTGATTTAATAATTAATAATAAATCAACTAAAAAGTTTAAAGATATTGACTGGGACCGTTATCGTAATAATTGTATTGGTTTTATTTTCCAAAATTATAATTTAATACCACACATTACTATTTTAGATAATATTGAAATGGGTATGACTTTAAGTGGAGTAAGTAGTAAAACTAGAAAAAGAAAAGCCAAAGATGCATTGAAAAAAGTAGGTTTATTAGAACATGCTCATAAAAAACCAAATCAACTATCAGGTGGCCAAATGCAAAGAGTAGCGATTGCCCGTGCTTTAGTAAATGATCCAGATATAATCTTAGCAGATGAACCAACAGGAGCATTAGATACTAAAACAAGTATTCAAATAATGAACCTAATTAAAGAAATAGCTAAAGATAAATTAGTAATCATGGTAACACATAACCCAGAAATAGCTAATGAATATGCAAATAGAATTATTGAATTCAGAGATGGTGAAAAAATAAGTGATTCTAATCCAGTTGAAGAAGAAAATAAAGATAGTTCGACACTAAAAATCAGAAAAACAGCTATGAGTTTTATGACAGCCTTAAAACTATCATTTAATAATATCAAAACAAAAAAAGGAAGAACCTTAATTACCGCTTTTGCATCTAGTATTGGTATTATTGGAATCGCACTAATTTTATCTCTATCTAATGGTTTCAAGATTGAAGTTGATAATTTTGAAAAAACATCACTGTCTCAAATGCCAATATTGATTAGTACCCAAGCCATGAGTGAACAGGGTATGATAGAAATTTCATATGATGATAATACATTAGAAAAATATCCAACAGAAAACAAAATATATATTCAAGATGATATAGTAGAAACAATATTACATACTAATATCATTACAAATGAATATTTAGAATATTTAAAAGGAATAGATAAAAAACTATTATCAGGTGTAGCATATCAAGGAACAACTGGTTTTAATATTATAAATCACACACAAAATGGATATAACCTTGTTACTTCCACAAATATGTGGTCTTTACTACCAACTAATCCTAACGAAGGTGAAAATGGCATCTTAGAGGATAATTATGATGTCTTAGCAGGGAAAATTAACGAACATGAACCAGGATTAATTCTTCAAGTAAATAGTAAAAATCAAATATTTAAATCAACTTTAGAGACACTAGGATTAGCTGGTGAAGAAATATCATTTGAAGAAATCTTAAATCAAGAGTTAAAAGTAGTGATGAACGATGATTACTATATCCAATACGGGGAAGCTTTTATTCCTAGCCAAGATTTAGAAAGTCTATACAAGAATAAAAATAGTATAACTTTAAAAGTGCAAGCAATCATTCGTGGCAAAGAAGGTAAAGAAACAGTAACTTCTGGTAGTGGTCTTGCATATACAAATGCATTAACTGAATTAGTAATATCTAAAAATAAAGATTCTAAAATAGTCAAAGCTCAGATGGAAAAAAATTATAATATTTTAACAAATAAACCATTTGAAGAAGGAATTAATAGTACTAATACTAAAGAAATAATCCTAGGTTACCTAGGCGCAGAAACAATACCAACTGTAATTTATTTATACCCAAAAGATTTTGAATCTAAAGAAATAATTACGGATTACTTAGATAAATATAATGAAACTAAAGAAGAAGCTGAAGTGATTAATTATACTGATATGGCAGCTATGATATCTGGATTATCAGGTGGAATCATGGATGCAATTACTGTTGTGTTAGTAGCATTTTCTTCAATTTCACTAATAGTATCTAGCATTATGATAGCTATTATTACTTATATTTCCGTATTAGAAAGAATTAAAGAAATAGGAATTCTAAGGGCATTAGGTGCAAGAAAAAAAGACATTAAACGTGTATTCAATGCTGAAACATTTATAATAGGTCTAACATCTGGTATTTTAGGAATATTAATAGCTTATCTATTAACTATCCCAACTAATCAAATTATTGAATCTATATCAGGGCTTCCTAATGTAGCCAAATTAAATATAATACATGCAATAATTTTAATTGTGATAAATGTTGTCTTAACCATGATAGGTGGAACTATTCCAGCAAGAATGGCAAGCAAAAAAGATCCAGTTGAGGCATTAAGAACTGAATAAGTTATCTAAAAAGATATTTCAACATGAAATATCTTTTTTCTTCTTATAATTGCTTTACATATACTAAAAAAAAATGTAAAATTAGAATAGTAAGATATGAAAATAGGTGATGTTATGAAAAGTAAAAAAGGTTTTACGCTAATAGAACTATTGGCAGTTGTTTTAATACTAGGAATAATCTTATTGATTGCTATTCCATCAATAATTAAATATTTAAATAAAGGAACAAATACATATTATGCTAACCTTGAAGATAACATCATTCTAGCAGGAAGAGATTATTTAAATGATTACCGTACTTTATATCCTAAAGAAATAGGTAACGTAACAGTAATTGAATTAAGTGAATTAGTAAACAATAGATACCTTGAAGAAGTTACTGATACTAATGGAAAAACCTGTGAAGGAAAAATGATTGCAAAAAAGATAGCTAAGAATAATTATGAATATTATAGTTGTCTAATATGTGAAGAATATAAAACAAAAGGAACAAATTGTGAATACAGTGAGGATAATAATATTACAGCAGAAACTAAAAATTACAAAGTCGAGATTGAACAAATAAGTTATACGATAAATCAAGGTGAAAAATTTGACTTACCTAAAGCTAAAGCATATTATTTAGGACAATTAGTCGATAGTAACGTAATAGGAAGTCCTAAAATAATAGATACTAACAAATTAGGTACTACAACAGTAACTTATGCATATAAAGGTGCAAAGAAGACTATAACAGTAACTGTTGTTGATAATGTAAAACCAAGTATGCCACAAGTTGCATTAAGAAATGATAATGCTAGTGGTAATAAATATAATGGTAATTGGTATAGTGGTAATATTTATGTAGAATTAAAGGCAACAGATTATACCAAAAATAATTTAGTAGGTAGTGGTATATCTTATTATGAAATAAGTAAAGATGAAGAAAATTGGCAAAAGCTAACCGGAAATACAACTACAATAAGTGATTTAGGAGATACAACTTATTACGTTAGAAGTATAGATAAAGCTGGAAATATTAGTGAAAATAATACATTTAATGTAAAGATAGATAAGGAAACTTTTGAATGCGTAATAGAAGCATCAGGAACAAAAGGGAAAAATGATTGGTACACAAGTGATGTTGAACTACAGGTTAAGGCACTTAATGAACCAACAAGTGGAATTTCAGCTAAAGGTTTAAATAAAACAAATGTAACTACTAATACAACAGGAGATACAATAATAGGAACAATAACAAGTGGAAGTGGTAAAATAGCAACATGTACTAAGACAATAAAAGTAGATAAAGCTACACTATCTAAACCAACAATAAAAGCTTCTGATAATATAACATCAGGAAATTGGCATAATGATAATGTAACGTTAACAGCAAGTGGAGTGTCATCAACAAGTGGAATTACTTATTATATGGATACAAACACTAACCCTGTAACATCAACATCTTCAGTAACAGCTTCAAATAATACTACGTCAACAGGAATTAATTACTATGCCAAAGCATGTAATGGTGCAGGAACATGCAGCCAAGTAAATAATTATTTATTAAAAATAGATAAGTCAACTCCAAGTTGTACAATAGTAGCATCAGGAACGGAAGGAAATAATGGTTGGTACATAAGTGACGTAACACTTAGTCTTGATATTACAGAAACACCAAGTTCAATTTCCCAACAAAATATAAGCGCTAATAAGATAACCACAAATACAACAGGTCAAACTGTAACAGGAACAATAACAAGTGGTGCTGGTGCGGTAGCGACATGTAGTAAGATAGTAAGAGTAGATAAAGAACAGCCAACAACCCCAGTAATAAAACTTGACAAATCTATAAGTTCAACTACTATAACAGCAAGCTTAGATACATTATCAACAGCAACAAGTAGTATTGATTATTATGAATATTGGGCAGGTTTAGGTACGCCAGACAATCGATATACAACTAATGTAACTGGAACAACAAAAACTGGTGATGTAACACTAACTAGTGATGATAATAAAGATGCTTATGGAAATATTCATTATAGAGCAGTTTCAAAATCTGGATTAATAAGTGACTGGAGCAACGGCCCAACATATACAATAGATAAAGTAAAACCAACGCTAAGATCAGTTACCGGAACAGGCCCAACAGTTACAGAAAATAAAGAAATAACAGTTGAATATTCATCAACAATAACTGGTGAACCAACAGTTTGTTACTATGTCTCAGATACAACAACACTATCATCAAATGTAGAACCAATTGAATGTGTAAAAGGTATGCCAGTAAAATTTAATGTAGAAACAATTGGTACCTATATATTCTTCCGTGCTACAAACGGTGCAGGATTAAGTAGTGATATAACTGAAGCATATCCACTATATGTTAGTAAAAATGTATGTGAGTATGAAATTGGACATACATGGACATTTGATTACAACGGAAATCCTGAAGAATTCATTGTACCATGTGATGGAACATATAAACTAGAAGTATGGGGTGCCCAAGGTGGAACTTATCAAACTAATACAGGTGGACTTGGTGGATATTCATATGGTAATAAAGTTTTAAGAGAAGAAACACCACTATATGTCGTAGTCGGTGGACAAGGTGGTACAACTGGAACCGCAGGATATAATGGTGGAGGTACTGGAACTGATGGAAATATCAAAATAGCTGGTGGTGGTGGTGCTACCCATATGGCATTAGCTGGTGATGTACTTAAGAATGTCGATGTTTCTAAATTATTAATTGT